>CAIJMB010000055.1 GCA_903821715.1 uncultured Flavobacteriales bacterium | reverse complement strand
TCCGAATCCTGCATGCCGCGAATCGCAATCTTGTCCGCCTCATCAATGGGACTGTTCAACCAAATTTGCGCGCGCTCCAGGGCGCCGGAATCCAAAATCGTACTCATACGTGGCAAAGGTCGCCACGGATCGGTGCTTATTCAATCCTTCGCACAGGATCTGGTATAAATCGGTGAATTGCCAATTGGCGAGGTTAGCTCGTTAGCAAGGTTGGCTCGATGGCTGGGATTGGCAAGATTGGCTCGTTAGCAAAATTGGCCCGTGGCATGATTGTGCCACTGGCCATCATGCTTTATGCTGGTTTCTAAGTTGTGCCTTCGGCGCTCGGGCTTGGGCGCTCCGCGCCTTCGGCGCTCCGCGCTAAAGCTGCTTCGCAGCTAAAGCCCCTTCGGGGCAAGCGTACGCATCCGATCGTTTCTAGTTTCTAGTAAATGCCTTTGGCACTGAGTGCTTTGAGTACTTGATGTAGATGATGCTTTTCTACAACGAGTGGCAAAAGCCAGAAAAAAGAAGCAAGCCACCAGCAACAAGGGGCTAAAAGGCCAACGAGCCAACCTCGCCAACCTTGCTAATCGGCCAACGAGCTAATCTCAGCTAATCTTGCTAATCAGCCAATCTCAGCTAAAACGCGGCCATCTGCACCGCCGCCACAGCCGCTTCTTCTCCCTTGTTGCCGAGTCGGCCTCCGCTGCGGTCGAGAGACTGCTGGTAGGTGTCGTCGGTGAGCACGCAAAAAATGACGGGGGTTTTGCCGGTGGCGTTGAGGCGAGCGATTCCGTAGGTGACGCCTTGGCAAACAAAATCGAAGTGGGGCGTTTCGCCGCGCACCACCGAACCGATGGCGATTACGGCGTCGTACTCAAGGGACTCGGCGTGCACCTTGCATCCGTGGATGAGTTCGAAGCTGCCTGGGACGTCAAAGCGGTCCACGCGGTCGGCGCGAAGTTGTTCAAGTACGTGGGTTGCTCCGTCGGCGAGGGCGTTTGTGATTTCGGAATTCCAGGAACTCACCACCAACGCAAAGCGCCGCCCTTTGGCTGTGGGGGCGGCGCTGAGGTCGAGGGGTCCGCGCTCGGCGGTAGCCATTATTTGGCGGCGAGCTTGGTTTCGTAGTAGGCGATCAGTGCGTCGGCGTTGGCACCCTCGGCAGAAGTGGGAAATTCTTCTTTGATCCGCTTCGTGTACTTCAGCGCGGCACTCAAGTCTTCGTTGACTTCTGCGGCAATAGCTGCCTTTGACAAAAAGAACGGGGTAAAGAAGTCGTTTGCTTCAAAACCAGCGGCTTTTACGTAGAACTCTTGGGCCTCTTCGGGTTGGTTGAGGTCGGCAAATGCATCGCCCATGGCGCCGGTGGCTACAATGTCCAAAAAGGTTCCGTCGCCGTCAAAGTCCTCGAGGTAGTCGATGGCCTCTTGAGCGTTGCCCATACCGAGGTAGCACAAACCGGCATAGTAGTTGGCGAGGTTGCCGGCTTTGGTTCCGGAATATTCGTCGGCGATGTCCAAAAAGCCCATGAACTCGGCGTTGCCGTTTAAGGCGAGGCGAAGGGAGTCCTGAGAGAACACGTCCTGGGCCGCGTAGAGTTCGAGCTGAGCCTCTTCTTCAGCGGGCTTCACGATGAACTCTTGGTAGCCCCAAACTAAGGCCACGGCCGCGATAATGGCACCTGCCCCGTAGGTCAGTTGCTTTTGGTACTTGTGAAAGAGGGTTTCGGCCTTGCTCAAGGTCTCTTCAACCGCTTCGATGGGGCGCTCGACCAAGTCGATGTTTTTGCTGTCTTTTGCCATAGGGCGGCAAAGATAGCCAAAGCGCGCATACCTAGGTACTTTTGCATCATGCAAGATGTAGTGCTCGATCACCTTAAGTTGGTTCACTTTAAAAACCACGACCAGGCTGAATTTGCCTTTTCGCCCAAGCTCAACGCCTTGGTGGGCTCGAACGGCTCTGGCAAAACTTCGGTACTCGACGCCGTGCACCTGCTCTGCATGACGCGGAGCTACTTTCACTCAAGTGACGCCCATTGTATTCAGTTTGACGCGCCCTTCCTTGTGGTTCAGGGCGAATTCCGCGCGGAATCTGGAGCCACACCCGTCTACTGTGGTTTGAAACGCAACGAGAAAAAAGTATTTAAAGCAGATGACGCAGAGTACCCTCGCTTGTCCGAGCACTTGGGGCGCTTTCCAGTCGTCATGATTAGTCCGGGCGACCACGTGCTGCTGCATGGCGGATCCGAGGTTCGCCGCAAATTCATGGACGCCGTCATCGCCCAATCCGACCGCGGATACCTCGACGCCCTTCAGAACTACCAGCGCGCCCTGAAGCAGCGCAACGCCCTTCTTAAGTACTTCGCGGCCAACCGCACGTTTCAGGTCGACATGCTCGAGCTTTACGACCACCAACTCAGTGAGTACGCGCCCGTCATTTTTGCTGCGCGAAGCGCGTTTGCCGCCCAATTCACCCCCATGCTTCAGGAGGCCTATGAAGGCATTTCGGGCGGACGTGAGCAGGTGGAGCTCCGCTACGAAAGCCTCTTAGCTGAACAGAGTATGGCCGATTTACTTGCGGAACGCCTTTCAAAAGACCGAGTGCTGCAGTTCACCTCTGCGGGTCCACACCGCGAAGACCTTGACTTTACCCTCCTTGGCCATCCGCTCCAACGCGTCGGATCGCAAGGACAGCAAAAGAGTTTTTTGATTGCTCTCAAACTTGCGGCATTTGAAGTGTTTCACCAAGCGCTCGGTCGAAAGCCCATCCTGCTGCTCGATGACGTCTTCGACAAGCTCGACGCACAGCGGGTAGAGGGCCTCATTCGCATGGTTAATGACCACCGATTCGGCCAAATTTTTGTCAGTGATACCCACCCGGAACGCACTGCAGAACTCCTCAAGGCCCTCGATCAAGAATCCGTGGTACACGAACTCACCCACTCGTAAGCGATGCCGCGCCCCAACCTCGAAGGCTTCGGCGACATCTTGAGTCGTCTGCTTGCTCCGCACCTTCACAAGCCGGCTTTTCAGTTGGCCTTGTGCCAGAATGCGTGGCGTACCCTTCTGGGAGAGGCGGCTGTCCAAAAAACACGCAAGCTGACCTTTTCAGACGGAATCCTAATCGCCTACCTCAATTCCGACTCGCTGCGCCATGAACTGAGAGCTCAACAGACGCGACTTCTTCAAGGACTTCAAGAAGAGCTCAAAGACCAACTCGAAATCAAGGAGTTGGTTCTCAAATAAAAAATCCCACCGAGGCGGGATTTCGAACAAAATCCGGTTTTAACCGGATTTTACTTTTTTTAGCCAGCTTAAAACTGCTCTCGGCCGCTGAAGAAGAATGCTCCTTCGATGGCTGCGTTCTCGTCGCTGTCGCTGCCGTGCACGGCATTGGCGGCAATGGACTGGGCGTAGAGGCGGCGAATCGTGCCCTCGTCCGCTTTGGCGGGATCGGTTGCGCCGATTACCGTGCGGAAGTCAGCCACAGCATTGTCCTTCTCTAAGATTGCGGCCACGATGGGTCCGCTGGTCATGTACTCGACGAGCTCGCCAAAGAACGAACGCTCGCTGTGCACGCCGTAGAACTCAGAAGCCTCGGCCACGCTCAGGCGGGTCAACTTCATGGCTACGATGCGGAATCCAGCCTTGTTAATGTGGTTGAGAATGGCACCGATGTGGCCGTTGGCCACCGCGTCGGGCTTGATCATCGTAAAGGTGCGGTTCGTAGCGCTCATGATAAGTTGAAATTGAGATCGTAAAATCGGCCGCAAAAGTACGAAATTTACCGCATGATCCACGACGTCCTGCAGGCCCTTCGGCAGCGAACCCACCAAATTCTCATCACCACGCATTGGAATCCCGACGGCGATGCCGTCGGATCTGCGCTGGGTTGGGCTCACTACCTTAGGGCTTCAGGTCACCAGGTGCGCGTGGTCCTTCCTAATGCACCGTCGAAACCAATCCAGTCAAGTCCGGGCTATACTTCAGCTTATGTGACCGTGGCCGAGGAGCGTCCCGACGAGGCAGCTGAGCTGTTTCGCCGCGCAGAACTTCACTTCGCCCTAGACTACAACACGCCGTCTCGGGTGGGTTCCGCACTTGAGCCGTTTGTGCGTGAATTCGCCGGACGCCAGGTGCTTGTAGACCATCATCAGCAACCTGACCCCCTTTTTACTGAAGCCTTCAGTTCCACCGCGAAGGGTTCGACGTCCGAAATGATTTCCGACCTCATTACAGCGGACGACGGATGGGGCAAGGTCGACGTAGCCTGTGCAGAAAACCTTTTGATGGGTATGATTACGGATTCGGGTTCGTTTCGCTTCCCGTCGACGACCGCCCACACGATGGCCACGGCGGCTCGATTAATTGAAGCCGGAGCCCATGCCCATGCCATTCATGCCCGTCTCTACGATGCCAATCCGTTGAGCCGTTTGCACACATTTGGCCACGGATTGCGCAGCGCAGTGCTCGTGGCGGGGGGGCGTGGCGCCGTGCTCGTATTGAGCTTGGCCGACCTGGAGTCCGCGGGCTATGTAGCCGGCGACAGCGAAGGTCTGGTCAATTGGGGCCTTTCGGTGGATGGAGTCGAAGTGAGCGTCCTCCTTCGCGAAGATGCGGCTGGCCTCGTGAAAATGTCGTTTCGCAGCACCGGTGACCGCGACGTCAACGAATTTGCGCGCAGCTATTACAGCGGCGGCGGCCACCGAAATGCCGCGGGCGGAGCCTCATCACTCGGCCTTGCCGACCTCAAGGCAGAACTCATCCAATACCTCGAACAATGGCTCGCTTGAGTTTTATCTACGGGCTCATAGCCTTCGGTCTCAGTGTAGTCGCCTGCCAGCGACCCGATGAGGCGCAGTCTGCCTCACAGCTAACCTCTGCTGAAGTTCAAGAGCGGCTTATTGAACAAAATCGCGCGGCGCTTGAACAGGAGCGGGGCTTCATCAAAGAATTTATGGACTCGACGGGCTGGGCCTTTCAGCCCGCCGGATCTGGGGCATTCGAATGGCGGGTAGAGCAGGGTAGCGGTTCCGCGATTGAAGATAAAGAGCTCGTGGCCCTCCGCTACCGGTTGACGGGGTTGCGCGGAGACCTCTACCAAGAAGGTGAGCAAGAAGTTCGCGTGCTTCGCGATCCCGACGCGGTGTGGGGACTACAGTATGCCCTGCAGCGCGCCCGGCATGGCGACAGTGTCGTTCTGGTCCTTCCCGCACATCTCGGGCACGGATTGGCTGGAGCGGGAGAGGTGCCGCCAATGAGTCCACTTGTTTATTACCTTCGCGTGCTATGATTAAACCTTCGCTTCTTGCCGCTTCGGCGCTGCTTGCAGTGGCCTGCGGCGCAACACCAGACATTCGCGTGAACAACCAAGATATCAAGGTCGGCGACGGCCTTTACGCCCTTTTTGAGACCAGCAAGGGCGACATCCTCATTCAACTTGAAATGGAAAAGGCTCCGATTACGGTCGCCAATTTCGTGGCGTTGGCTGAGGGCAACCACCCCAAAGTGACCGTGAAAAAGGGCGAGCCCTTCTTTGACGGACTCATTTTTCACCGTGTGATTCCACAGTTCATGATTCAGGGCGGTGACCCTGACGGCCGCGGAACCGGTGGTCCTGGGTACCAGTTCCCCGACGAATTCCATCCAAGCCTGCGCCACAACGGTCCTGGCATCCTGTCGATGGCCAACAGCGGACCCGGCACCAACGGATCGCAGTTCTTTATCACTGAAGTAGCGACCAATTGGTTGGACGACCGCCACAGCATTTTTGGCAAAGTAATCGCTGGCCTTGAGAAGGTGACCGAGATTGCCAATGCCGAGCGCGACCCCCGCGATGTGCCCAAGACGCCCATCACGATGAACGTGAAAATCATTCGCCAAGGCAAGGCTGCCAAGGACTTTAATGCACCCAAAGTCTTCACTGAAGGTCTCGCCGGTGCTGAGGCCAAAGCCGCCAAGGAAGCCTCTGAAGCGGCTGCCAAGGGTGCGGCACGCGCCGCTGAATTTACCTGGTTTACCAATGAAACCGTGAATTCCGCCGAGTTTGAAAAGAAGTATGCGGAGTGGGTTTCCAAGGCCGAGAACCGCGCCGAAGGCCTCAAAGTTTTGGTCGTGACCGAAGGCGAGGGAGAACCCATGGCTGACGGTGATCAGGCTTTGGTGCACTACGCCGGATACCTGAACAGCGGTAAGCCCTTTGACACAAGTGTTAAAGAAGTAGCCAAGGCTTGGGGCCAGTACAACCCACAGCGCGAGCCCTACCAAGGATTCCCCGTGACGTGTGGCAACCAAGGCCGCGTGATCAAGGGCTGGCAGCAGGGCCTCATCGGCCTCAAGAAGGGCAGCCACGCCAAGCTCATCATTCCACCGGCCTTGGGCTACGGTGAAGCAGGTGCTGGCGGAGTTATTCCCCCGAACGCCACGCTCGTGTTCGACGTGTGGATCGAAGAGGTGCTGAAGTAAGAATCAGTTCTAAATTGAAAAGCCCTGCCGTTTGGCGGGGCTTTTTGTTTGCTACTGGCTGCTCGGTGCTAGTTGCTGGTGGATAGTGCCGTGATCGCGTCGCGGAGCTCGGCAGCCCGCAAGAAGTCCAGATCCTTGGCGGCCTTTTCCATCTCTTTGCGGAGTTCGGCGGCCTTCGACTTGCGCTGCTCTTCGGTGGCGTACTTGGGCAGTGCTTCGGCCAGCGTGGTGCGGCGCACTTCGGCTGCGGCGGATTCGTTCGCTTTTTGGGCGAATACGTTCGACCGTTCTTTTTTCACAAGCGCCGTCGGAACCATTCCGTGCGCCGTGTTGTACGCCTCCTGCTTTGCTCGGCGGCGTTCGGTTTCACGAATGGTGCGCGCCATGGAATCCGTGATTTTGTCGGCGTAAAAAATGGCCATGCCGTTGACGTTCCGCGCCGCACGCCCAATGGTCTGTACCAGCGAACGTTCGCTGCGCAAGAAGCCTTCTTTATCGGCGTCCATGATGGCTACCAGCGAAACCTCAGGAAAGTCAAGACCCTCACGAAGCAGGTTGACCCCGATGAGCACGTCGAACAAGCCTGCACGCAGCGAATCCATGATTTCGATGCGCTCCATGGTTTCGACGTCGCTGTGAATGTAGCGGCAGCGCACGCCGTAGCGCATGAAGTACTTCGTCAGCTCTTCTGCCATGCGCTTGGTCAGGGTTGTCACCAGCACGCGCTCGTCGCGCTCGCTGCGCAGGCGAACCTCTTCCATGAGGTCGTCGACTTGGTTCTCGAGCGGACGCACTTCAATAATCGGATCCAGCAGACCGGTGGGCCGAATCAACTGCTCGACAACCACGCCGTCGGATTGGCCTAATTCGTAGTCGGCCGGCGTGGCAGACACGTAAATGGTTTGTCCCTGAAGCTGCTCGAACTCGCTGAACATCAACGGACGGTTGTCCATCGCAGCGGGAAGCCGAAATCCGTACTCCACCAAATTCTCTTTGCGGCTGCGGTCTCCGCCGTACATGGCACGCACTTGGGGCAGGGTGACGTGGCTTTCGTCAACTACCATCAGAAAGTCGTCTGGGAAGTAATCCAGCAAGCAGAACGGGCGTGTTCCGGGCTGGCGGCCGTCCAGGTAGCGCGAGTAGTTTTCGATTCCGGAACAGTAACCGAGTTCGCGAATCATCTCTAGGTCAAATACGGTGCGCTCTTCAAGTCGCTTTGCTTCGAGCGGACGCCCCATTTTGGTGAAGTGGTCGACTTGCGCCCCGAGGTCAAGCTCAATTTGCTTGATGGCCCCGTTGAGCATGTCTGGAGTGGTTACAAACAGGTTGGCGGGAAATATCCGCAGTCGCTCCATGGCGGCCTGCCGCTCGTTGGCCACGGGGTCCCACTGCTCGATGCGCTCGATTTCGTCGCCCCAAAAGAGGATGCGGTAAAAGATGTCGCCGTAGGCGGGGAATACGTCAACTGTGTCGCCCTTGACCCTGAAGTTTCCGCGCTTGAATTCGCCCTCGGTCCGGCTGTACAGCGCCTGTACAAGGCTGTGCAAGAACTTTTGACGGCTGATTTTTTGCCCGGATTCAACCTGAACCTGCTGGCTTTTGAAGGCTTCAGGATTGCCCATGCCGTAGAGGCAGCTCACTGAGGCAACCACGAGTACGTCGCGGCGGCCGCTGAGCAAGGCAGAGGTGGTCGACAGTCGGAGTTTTTCGATCTCGTCGTTGATGCTGAGGTCCTTTTCGATGTAGGTTCCGCTCGACGGAATATAGGCCTCCGGCTGGTAGTAGTCGTAGTAGCTGACGAAGTACTCGACTGCATTATCGGGGAAGAAGGACTTGAACTCTTGGTAGAGCTGGGCCGCAAGGGTTTTGTTGTGCGACAGCACGAGTGTGGGACGCTGGATGCGTTCCACGACGTTGGCGATGCTAAACGTTTTACCTGACCCCGTTACCCCGAGCAGGGTTTGCGCGCGCTCACCCTCAAGCACGCCACGCGCCAACGCCGCGATCGCGCTGGGTTGGTCGCCGGTTGGCTTGAATGTGCTTTCAAGGCGGAATCCACAAGATCCCGTCGCCGCCAGTCCGAGCTCGCTCAGGATCTTGCCGCCGTGGTTGTGCGGACGGCCTTCCATGGCTTAGGCTTCTGGGGTTCCTGGATCCTCGCTGGGGGCAAGGCTGTCTGCCGTCTTAGCGCGCTCGGCTTTTTGGTAGTCGCGAAACGCTTTTTCAGCAGCCTCGAGCTCGCGTCGGGCTTGGTCGACCTTGTTCAGGGCATCCTGCACGATGGGGCTGTCTGGCTTAGCAAACTGAAAGAATCCCATGTTGTTTTCCATCTGGGCCAGCTTGCGGCGCGCGAGTTCAACAGTCTGGCGGGCAGACTGCATTCCCTGGGCCTTTTTGAAGGCCACGTTGCGCACGGCGCGCTCTTCGCCTTGGGCTCCGCGCATTCCGTCAAAGAAGGTGTTGCCAGCAGCACGAAAGCGTGCCCAAAGCTCGTCGGTGGCCTTTTTGGGCGCAAATCCAGAATCCTTCCACTCTTGCTGAAGCTGCTTCATCTCCTTAGCAGCGGCTCCAAAGTCGGTGCGCTGCGCCAAGGCCTCAGCCTTCTCGACAATCTGTAGTTTGACATCCAACGCAGACTTCAAATTCTTTTTGCGGTCCTTGTAGAAGTTGTTGCGCTCCTTGTACGCCCAACGCTCGACCGCCTTAAAGCGGGTCCAGAGCTCGTCGCTCTGGCTGCCAAATGTGCGGCCAATTTTTCCCAGTTCCGAACGAAGCTCGTTGAGCTTTTCAGTCACATTTTGCCATGCCTGGTGGCTCTTGGGCTCGCGCTCCTTAAGCGCTTCAGCCTCGGCCACTTTGGCTACTTTAGCCTCGAGGCGTGCGGAATTTTGAACCTTCTGCTCTTCAAACTTTACGCGGCGCTTCTCGTGCAGCACAGAAGAAGCCGCCTTAAACTGCTCCCACAAAGGTTCTTTGTCCTCAAGCGAAACCGGACCAATTTCCTTCCACGCCGTGTGAATGCGCTGAAGTTCAAGTCCTACGCTGGCGCTCCAATTCTTCTCAGAAAGCTCTTGAACCGCGCGAATCAGAAGCTCTTTGGCCTCTTTATTTACTTTGTAGTCAAGTTCGCGCAGCTCTTGGCTCAAGCGCAAATTGTCGTAAAAACGGTCGACCAAAAAGCGAAACGTGGCATTTAAATCCCGCGCATCTTCAGCCGGAACCGGTCCGACATCCTTCCAGCGGTCGAATACTTTTTTGAACTCGTTGTAGGTGCTGCGCGTCGGCAGGTCCTCACTCTCAGCGAGCTTCTTGAGCTCTTCAACAATGGCCTTTTTAATGTCCAAATTCACTGAAAGCGCACGCTCTTGCTCGGCCTTCCATGCGGAACGGCGTTTCTTGTACTCGTTGTAGCTCTCGTAGAACGCATCGCGGACTTTTTGCTCGTAGTGAAAGTCGATGGCGTTGCCACCCTCTTCAACGAACTTATCAAGTGCGAGTTGGCGCTCTTCGTCCAAGCGCGGAAGCAGCGTGTTGCGCAGGGCAAGCATTGGTACCCGAGCGTCGGCAATCGCAACTTCTTTGACAATGCGCGCCGCTTCAGCTACGAGTTCTTCATTACTCAGTTCGCTGTAGTCTGCCTGGTGGTCTTCGTGCGCTTCGCGCTCGTCTTCGGTGTGGTCTTCAGCTTCTGGTTCCTCGCTGATGGCCACTGGCTCGTTGGCCGCTGGCTCGATGGCTGCGGGCTCGATGGCTGCGGGCTCTTCGCTGATGGCCGCTGGCTCGATGGATACGGGCTCTTCGCTGATGGCTGCTGGCTCTTCGCTGAAGGCTGCTGGCTCTTCGCTGATAGCCACTGGCTCGTTGGCTACTGGCACCTCATTGGCTGCTAGTTCGTTCGCTTCTGGCTCTTCGCTGATGGCCACTAGCTCGTTGGCTGCGGGCTCTTGACTCACAGCTTCGAGCTGGTTTTCTACTTCGGGCGTACTCCCTTCGAGGGGATTTTGGTCGTGTTCCACCATGACGTGTGGCTTAATGTGTTGAATTGGGCCTCAAAAGTCGGGTATATTCAGCATACCTGACCAATACTCCCATGCTTTTTTTGCTTGCATTCGCAACATTGGCATTCCATCGAGGACTTGAGCGTCCATTTGGGCGGCCTGAATTTGAAAAGGGGTGGGTTGGGGGCCGTACACCGCATCAATTGCCCATGCGCCACGAAGGTCCGGCCAGGTGATAGGGGGTTCGAGGTTGGATTGGGTTCCGTGCCCGAGCGATGTGGCGTTGACGATGACGTCGGGCGGCGAAGCATCTGCGGTGGCTTCAAACGGCAGCTGCGTCAGACCTAGAAAGTCGGGACGTGGAGCTCGGGCAAAACAATGCACCTCGAAGCCTCGGGCCAAAAGGGCATATGCGATTGCGCGGGCTGCTCCACCGTTGCCCAATACCCATGCTCGGTAGTGTCGAGGTTGGTAGCCCCTCCAGTTGGATGCCCAGCCCTCCCAGAATCCGTCGGCGTCAGTATTATGGCACTGCCAGCCCAAGGGGGTGCGAACGAGGCAGTTCGTGGCACCGATGGCCTGTGCGGCGGCGGTGCGGTCGGGTACCGAATTAAATACGTCGATTTTGTGCGGAATCGTGGCGTTGAACCCACTCCAGCCCGCCAAATGTGCCTCGTGCAGCCACGCCGTCCAGTCTTCGCGCGGTTCAAGGTCCAGGGGCGCGTAGCTCAATTCAGACTCCAGAGAGTGACCGGCCCAAAGGGCACGGTAGAGTTCCGGAGACCTCGAGGGTGGCCCAGCGGCTCTCAAGAGTCCGAACCGAAACATTGCTAGCCTTTAGGTTGCCGGGATTGCGCCCAACGGTCAAGTGCCAAAACCAACACTGCGCCTAAAACAGCTGCGCTCACAATTCCAACCCAAGAGATTTCAAGTCCTGTTTCGAGCTGCCAAGCGTTGGGTGAAATGGGTAGTTCCCAACCGCCGCGAATTCCGCGAAACGGCCATACTTTGACTAATGAACCAACGATAAAGCCTGTCATTAGTGATATCGTGGCTTGTTCGTATCGGTGAAAAAGCCAGCGAAGTAAGCGGCCAAACGTCAGCAAACCGATGATGCAACCGCTGGCAAAAACAGCTACTATGGAGAGCTCTCGTTCGTGCACCGCATTCAGAATGGGCTCGTAGGCTCCGAGAAGTACCAAGATGAATGAACCTGAAATGCCTGGAAGAATCATGGCGCAGATGGCAAGGAATCCTGCAACGAACGTAAAGGCAGGAGTGAGCTCCACGTGTCCAGCCGGCATCGATGAAAGAACAAATCCGAGCACGATACCGACGGTAAAAACTAGCCAGGCGCCGTGAACATCACGAAACAGCATTTTCAAACTTGCAACGATCAGTCCAAAGAAAAAACTCCAAATTATGGTTGGGTGAAACTCTAAGCCCCAAAGCACTAGTTTTGAGAGACTTAGAATCGAAGTTCCGATTCCGCCGAGCAGCGCGAGCAGAAACCATCCATCAACCGCCTTCCAAGCTGCCGCAATGCCTTCGCGGCGGAGGGCGACCCACATCGAGCCACCGGCTGCGTGGATCGCGTCTAGTAGTCGTTGGTAAATGCCAGTGAGATAGGCGATGGTTCCGCCCGATACGCCCGGGACGACGTCGGCAGCGCCCATGGCGATACCCTTTAAGTAAGTGAGAAGCGCGTTCATGGCCGCGAAGTTAGGCGCGGGGAGACGACCAAATGAGGCTAATAGCAGGATCTGAAGATGACTGTGGGTATAGTTCGGTCAGTGCCGCTTTAAACGGTTCGCCAAAGCGCTGCCAAGAATGGGCGATGCCCTCGAGTGCGGCGATGAGGTCCGTAGCTAAATTCCATAGAAATCCGAAGTAGACCGCCCACATTTCAGGGTCGTCTGCGTAGCGCTGCACCCCCGCTTCGAGTACCGTAACGGCGGATTCGATGTGGTTCATTTCGACCAGAATTCCTGCGTACTCGAGCAAGCCGCGTGGGTTTTCGACCCGCAGTGTGTGCAGAATGAGCTGTAGGCTTTTGGCGGCCTCGCGCTGAAGTCCAAGCTGTACAAACAGGTCATGGGCCACCATATGGTAGTCGGGGTTGTCTGGGTCGAGCGCGATGGCTTTTTGAGCCAACTGGGCGCCCTTCAGGGTGTTGCCGGCTTCACCGTGCAGGACGGCGAGCTCGATCCACGCCTCGTCGAGTTCTTCGTCAAGTTCAATGGCTTCTTGAAAGGCACTCATGGCCTCGGGGTTGCGCTCGAGCGACTGCAGGCAGACCCCTTTGCGGTAGAGCGTGTATCCGTTGCGCTCTCCTTCGGGCATGGACTGGTCGTAGTAGTCAATGGCTTGAGTCCAGTCTTCTTGGTCCTCGTGTATGCGTCCGAGGTCAAAGAGGGCCGCACTGAATTTTTCGTCGATCGTCGTCGCGAACCCAAGGCTTCGCTTTGCTGGTTCGAGTTGACCTTGCCGGAACTGAGCCACGCCTAAGTGGTACCACGCCGTTTCAGAATAGGGGTAGTCGTTGAGGTAGGTTTCAAAAAACGACACTGCCTTGTCGTCCCGGTTCGACATGTCAAAATTGATGGCCAGTAGATAGAGCAGGTGGGCGTCTTCGGGTTCTTCTTGGAGCATCGCCTTGAGCGTGCGAATAGCGTGCGTAAACATTCCAGCACCCGAATAAATACTTGCCAGGGTGCCCTGAATAGGGAAGGGGTCGTCAGAATTTTGAATTGCCTTGCGCAGCGACTGTATCGCGTCGTTGGTGCGGCCTTGGCGCATCAAGAGCATTCCGCGGGCCCACTCAATGTCGGGGTGGTTGGGACTGAGTCCTTCTGCTTTTTGAATGGCATCCTCTGCCTCATCGAGCTGGGAAGCCTGTACGAGGTAGCGCGCCATTTTGGCCGCGAATACGGTGGCGTAGGGATGCTGCGCTCCGCCCATGTCGATGGCTTTCCGCGCTCGCTGCAGCTGGCCTGTCTCGAGGTAGTAGTCGGCGATTTCTTCAAACTCTTCCACGTCAAAAAACAGCGGAGCGTCTTCGCGCAGCGCTTGCTCAAAACGGCTAATAAGGGGGTCGGAATCGCTTTCGTACATCAGGCAGAGTAAACCTAAGCAAATTTCGGGCGGATTTCGTCGCAATGCATACGCGTTATTCACCACGTTATTCACCGATTCGGAATCCGGACGGCGCCGGTTCTACCTTTGCAGCACACCAAAAACCTCGCCATGGCATTAATCGCATCGGTATCAGGAATACGCGGAACCGTCGGTGGTTCCGTCGGAAGCAACTTAACCCCCGTCGACGCGGTGGCTTTTGCCAGCGCCTACGGCCAGTGGCTGCGCACCCAAGCGGGTGGTGACCGCCGCCTTCGGGTGGCCTTAGGTCGCGATGCGCGCATCTCGGGCGAGGCCTTGAGCGACCTTGTGGTTTCAACCCTACGCTTTCAAGGTATTGATGTGCTTGACCTTGGCTTGTCGACGACTCCTACGGTCGAAATGATGGTGCCTTGGGAGGGCTGCGACGGTGGAATCATTCTCACGGCTTCGCACAATCCTGGCGAGTGGAATGCGCTGAAGCTGCTGAACGCCCGTGGTGAATTTTTGAGCGCCGAGGACGGAGCCAAAATTCTCGCTGCCCGCGCCGCCGGCACCTTTGAATTTGCTCCAGTCAGCGAACTGGGGCGGCGCATCGCCGTCACCGACGGAATCGAGCGCCACATTCAAGCCATTCTCAACCTTGACCTCGTCGACGTCGAAGCGATTCGCGCCCGCGGCTTCGCGGTGGCCCTCGACGCAGTGGCCTCAACGGGCGGAATCGCCATTCCTATGCTCCTCGAGGCACTCGGCGTCCAGCGCATCGAGGGGCTCTACTGCGAGCCAACGGGACACTTTCCGCACAATCCCGAGCCGCTGCGCAAGCACCTTGATGAGATCTGTGCCCTGGTTCCTGAAACGAAGTGCGACCTCGGAATCGTCGTAGACCCGGATGTCGACCGCCTCGTGTTTGTCAGTGAGGACGGCGAACTCTTTGGCGAAGAATACACCTTGGTGGCCGTCGCCGACTACCTGCTTCAGCACCACCCCGGCCATGTGGTCAGCAACTTGAGTTCTAGCCGAGCGCTTCGTGATATCGCAGATCGCCACCATTCGACCTATTCCGCCTCCGCCGTGGGGGAGGTGCACGTCGTCACTGAAATGAAGGCGCGCCAGGCGGTTATCGGAGGCGAGGGCAATGGCGGAATCATTCTGCCCGAGCTCCACTACGGCCGCGACGCGTTGGTGGGTGTGGCGCTCTTCTTGACCTACCTGGCCAAAAGGGGCGGAACCTGTTCCGCACTTCGCGCGACCTACCCGAACTACGCGATGGCCAAAGAGAAAATCGACCTTCAGCCCGGAGTCGATACCGATGCCTTGCTCGTGCGCGTCGCCGCGGCCCACGCGCACTTGAATCCGTCGACCATTGACGGAGTCAAAATCGACTTTGCCGACCGTTGGGTACACCTGCGCAAGAGCAATACCGAGCCCATCGTGCGCATATACACTGAGGCTCCCACTGAAGCTGAGGCGGCTGCACTCGCATCAGAATTCGTCGCTAAATTGGCCAGCCTTTAATACTACCCTTGATGAGTATCTACCTCGACAACGCCGCCACCACGCCCTTGTGCCCTGAAGCTAAGGACGCGATGATCGCTGCGCTTGAATTGTACGGAAACCCGAGTTCAACCCATTCCGAGGGCCGAAAGGCTAAGGCGCTCGTCGAGCGGGTGCGCAAGGACATTGCGGCGGCGCTTAACTGCCTTCCGGCAGAAGTGATCTTTACGTCGGGCGGAACCGAAGCCGACAACTGGGCACTTCAATCAAGTGTTGATGTTTTGGGAGCTATAAAGTTGTACCACAGCGAACTAGAGCACCATGCGGTGACCCACATGGTCGAGGCATTAGCGCATCACATCGAGGCGGTTGCCATCCCGTTTGACGCGTACGGCGACCACGATTTGGACTGGCTCGAGGCGCAGCTTGCCGCAGACCGTCAGGCCGGTCGAAAGCCCTTAGTCAGTCTGATGCACGCCAACAACGAGATCGGCAACCTCGCCGACTTGGACCGCCTTTCAAAAATTACGCGTGACCACGGAGCGCTGCTTCACAGTGATACCGTGCAGACGATGGCCCACCTCAAATTGGATTTTGCAGCGACGCCGCTGGAGTTTGCCGCCTGCAGTGCCCACAAGTTTCACGGCCCAAAAGGCATCGGCTTTGCCTACATCAAGCAGGGTACTGGGGTACAGCCATTCATTCGCGGCGGGGCCCAAGAGCGCGGCCACCGCGCCGGAACTGAAAACGTCGTCGGCATCGCCGGACTCGGAGCTGCTTTTGCCACCGCGATGGCCAAACTGGACGAGGATGCTGCCCATATGACCGACGTCAAGACCTACGCCATTGAGCGCTTGCGCGCGGCCTTTCCCCACGTGCGCTTTAACGGCCGTTCCGGAGACCTCAACCGAAGTCTCTTCACCGTGCTGAACTTCTACGTACCTGAGCTCCACGAGGGTGGAATGCTGAACTTTCAGCTCGACCTCCAGGGCTTTTGCGTCTCGGGCGGCAGCGCCTGCAGCAGCGGTGCGGTGGGCGGATCTCATGTACTCGGCGGCCTCAAGTCACCCGGCGGAACCCGCATCAGCTTCTCGCGCATGACAACTCGCGCCGACATCGACGCATTCGTGCACGCACTGCAGAGCCTTCCGAAACTAGACTAGCGGATCACATTGACGGTTCCGTAGAGCGGGCCGTCCTCGGTCTCAAAACGGTACACGTACGTGTCCTGTTGGGCGGGTTTTCCGTTGATGCTTCCGTCCCAAAATTCTTCAAAGGGCCGTTCGGTCTCAAAAACCACATTGCCAAAACTGTTGAGAATGGTGAAGCGGTCGCCCTCAAAGCAGTTGTTGCCGGCGAGCACCAGTTCTTCGTTGCGCCCGTCTCCGTTGGGCGTGAAGGTGTTCGGAATCCACACCCGCTGGTCGTAGCGCAAAATTCCGGACGTGAATTCATACGGGTAGATGGCGTTGCACACCGTATCGATGAGTTCGAGCTTCACCGTGTACGTTCCTGAGGTCGGAACCCGGTACGTCGTCACTTTGCCCGTGTCCACGACTCCGTTGGGGAAGGTCCAGCGAAACTGATAGTCCACGCTGTCGAGCGTGTACGAAACATTGACGCGAACGCGGCCGTCCTTGCAGCTGTCCGGTGCCACTTTGACATCGGGTGCAGGAAGATCGGGATCAAAGAACACACTGGCGAATGCAGTGTCGGTCGTGCCGCAGTTGGTGTCTAATGCGACCAGGCGAATCGGAAAGGTTCCGGGGGCATTGAACCGGTGTACGACGGTGTCGCCCTGGACCGTGCTACCCCCATTGAAGCTCCAAAAGAATTTTTGGGCATCCACACTCGTGTTCCACACGGTGACCTCGAATGTGCGGTCGCACGCGAAGTATTCGGTTTCGAACGAAGCCTCAGGGAAGATGCCCTTGTTGTGAGTAATCACCAGAGAAGTGGTGTCTTCGATGTCGCAAATGGTGTCGATCGCCGTGAGGCGAATGCGGTAGGTTCCTTTGGTGAATGTGACGGTGGGCTCAATAAGATTTGACGTTTGCCCGTTTCCAAAATCCCAAAAAAACTGGTTGGCGTTGGCGGAACCGTTGGTGAACTTGACTACCAAATTCTCACAAACGGTGTCGACGTCGGCGTCGAAGTTGATACTCGCGTCTGCAGTTACGCTCGTTTCAAAGTCCATTTTTATAACTCCGAGATTGCAGTTGCTCGAATTGCGCGAAGGACCAACGACACCGGGTGTGGTCGGAAAATCTTGTCCGCCACAGGCTGCACAGACCGCTTGGTAAATGTTTCCGCGCGGAGAGAAGCGCGATGTTCCGCCATCGACGTGCTCACTCGACGAGCCCCCGAAGTAGGTGGCGTAGAGCATACTTTGAGCATTGCGTGTCAGCACAAGAAAGTAAAAATCGCTGCCGTCGGTGTTGGGTCGAAGGGCATCAGCGCTGACGGGTAGTCCATTCGTGGTTCCGCCCTGTCCGCCCCCATTCACGCCGCCACCCCAGCCAGACAGCAGAATGTTGAGGCAATCGTCGACATTGAATGCGCTCGGAACGATGTTGACGATCGAATTACTACTGCCAAAGCGAGTCGAAAAGAGTGTTTGGTTGAGGTCCTCGTTCAGTTTATGAATGAACTGCGCACCGTTTTGCGTGCCCCAGGTTCCGGCACTGCGCGGATAGATTCCGAGGCTTTGGCCAAAGATGTAGACCGCTCCGTACTTGTCGAGGTCAATGAAAAAGGACTGATCGTTGTTCGTGGTGCCGATGTACGTAGACTGTTCGATGGCGCCTGACGCGCCTAGTCGGGCTACCCAGCCGTCTACGCCACCGCGGGCAGTGGCGTGAAGTCCGCCTGTGGTACCCGGAAAGTTGGTCGATCGGGTACCACCAGTAACAAATATCTTACCGTTGGTGGCGACCTTGATTCCGTATCCGGCCTCGTGATTGCTGCCGCCGATCAACGTCGCCCAGCGCAGGTTTGAGAGGCTGGGGCTCAGTGAGAATGCCACGGCGTCAGTTGACAGATTTGAGCCGCTTGCACCCGGAAAAGATGAAGACTGGGTTGAGCTCACGACATAGACTTGGTCTTGATCGTCCACCACGACTTCGCCACGCATGGGATCGCCGTAGTTCAGGTCGATTCCGAGATTGAGGCCTTCGTTGCCCGTGGTTCCGATGAACGTGGATGCGCTCAATGCCGTTCCCGCCGGATTCAGTTTGAGCACAAACAAGTCCACGCCGTCGTCAAAGTCAAAGTAGAGCGGAGATCCGGTTCCAGAGGTAAGCGCTGGCCCCCCGTTAAAACTCAGGTCGTACGCACTTGCTGTTGTCGGAAAGTTGCTCGAACCTGTGGTTCCGAGGACGACGAGCTCGCCAAGGCTATTGACGACCATCGAATGGGGTTGGTCAGGCTTGTCGCCGCCGATGTAGGTAGAATAAAGTCGCTGGCTGCCGTTACTTGAGAATTTGGTAATACCAATATCCATCGTGGTGATGCCAGTGCTCGGGTCGTTGTACGTGGCGTCAAAGGCGCCGGGCGTGGTGGGGTAGCCGGTTCCGAATACGATACCACCGCCGTATAAGTTCTCTTGCGCATCAAAGGTGGCAGTGTAGCCCCAGTTGTCGGCGGTGGAACCCGAAAAGCTTGAGAATACCAGGGTTGGGTCGATCACCAACGAGTCGCCGCGGCGGTAGGGGCCGAGGTCGAATCCGACGGTTTCGGTGTCGATGATCCGGTAGCTGGCGCGCACTTCGCGGCGCCCTTTAGCGCTTTGGGTGTAGGCGATGGGGCGTCCCTCGGACCAAGTCCCGAACGGCGTTTCGAGGATGAGTTGCCCCTCTGAGTCAATGTGCGGAACGCATCCGCGTACTCTAATTCGAATGAGGTCGGGGTTGGCGTTCGGCCCCAGCTTCCATTCGGATTTCAGCTGTTGGTCGTGGGCGTGCAGCACGTAGTCGATGGATGGGTAGACTTCGGCAACCCGCCAGTCGCGGTATTCCGGAACATTGCTTTGCCAAGTTGATGGATCGCTGCCTAAGAGGTAGTTCCGTGGGCTTGGGCTGGGGTCGCTGCCGACCACCTT
>CAIJMB010000054.1 GCA_903821715.1 uncultured Flavobacteriales bacterium | reverse complement strand
TGGGACCCCGAACAGTCCCTCGCTCAGGCCAACGACAAATTCAAGCGCCGCTTTCAAGCCATGGAAGCCGTGCTCGCGGCGAGTGGCCAGACCAACGCCAAACAAACCCTCGAGGTTTGGGATGAGCTTTGGAATCAGGTCAAAAGGCACGAGAATTGATTTGGGCTTAACCTTGCGTTCATGGTGCTTTGCCACCTTGCATCAGCCCAAACCATGAAAACCATTTACCTCGTTCGCCATGCGAAGAGCTCGTGGGAGTACCACGAACTGCCCGATATGGACCGTCCGCTCAAAGGGCGCGGAATCCGCGATGCGCATCTCATGGCCGGCTGGCTTAGTGAATTGCTGCACGAGTCACCCGTTTTGTACGCCTCACCGGCGACCCGCACCCTGCACACCGCGATGATCTTTGCGCGCACCTTGGGTGTGGCGTTCGATGACGTTCGGGTGGTGGATGCCCTGTATGCGGCTTCGCACGACGGAATCGCAGACGTGGTTCGTAGCCTTTCTGACGACCAAAACCACGTCATGCTCTTTGGGCACAACCCCGGAATGAGTGACTTTATCTCAGACTGTGTTCCGGGATTTACCGAGAATATGCCCACGGCGGGTGTTGCCGTACTGGACTTTGCAATTTCTTCGTGGAAGGACTTGCGCAGCGAGGCGGAACTTCGGTACTTTGATTTTCCAAAAAACCTCAAGTAATACTTTTATAATATGGGTAAAATGAGCGACTTACGCTCTCGATTTGTTAATCGTGACCTCAGCTGGCTGCAGTTTAATGCCCGCGTGCTTCAAGAGGCCGAAGACGAGCGCAACCCATTAATTGAGCGAATTCGCTTTTTAGGGATTTTCTCGAACAACCTCGACGAGTTTTTTAGGGTACGCTACGCGAGCATTCAGCGCATGGAATCGTCGACGGACGAGAAGAAGGTCAAGGAGACCCTTGGCGGATGGAATCCGACAGACTTGCTTCACGCCATTCAGTCCGAAGTCAACGTCTTGAACGATCGGGTGGAGCGGGTGTACGACGCGCTCATGGGCCAGCTCGAGGCCCAAGGCGTTAAAATTATTGACGAGCAGGACCTTACGCAGGGTCAAAAGGACTTCATTCGCAAGTTTTACATCGACAAGGTTAGTCCCACCGTGTTTGCCATGATTTTGCAAGACCACTTGCCCTTTCCTGAGCTCAACGACGCCTCGATTTACCTCGCAATTCGCCTTTGGCCCAAGTTAGGCGGAGACCCTGTGTTGTCGCTGGTTGAGGTTCCGGCCGAAATCCACGGTCGCTTTGTCGAGTTGCCCAAGTACGGCAAGAACTACCTGATGTTTTTGGACGACGTACTTCGCCACAACCTGCAGTACGCGTACTTTCTTTTTCCGTCGCAACGCATTGAGGCCTACACGTTTAAAATCTCTAGGGATGCGGAACTCGACATGGACCACCACGACGTCAGCCGCACCGTGCTCGACCGGGTGCGACGCGGACTCGAAGACCGCCAAGTGGGCGACCCCGTGCGCATGGTCTACGACCGCGAAATGCCGTCAGAGTTCCTCGCGTACCTAATGGGGCGCATTGGCCTTCAGAATTCCGATGCCGTGATTGCTGGCGCGCGCTACCACAACAAAAAGGATTTGATGCGCTTCCCCAACATCGGCGGGCCAGAACTTGAGCATCCGCGCCTCGAGCCGCTGCAGCACCCCGACCTCGACATGGAGAAGTCGCTGATGAACGTCGTGCGCCAAAAGGACGTGCTGCTGTTTTTGCCCTACCACAACTTTTTGAGCCTTGTGCGCTTCTTGCGCGAAGCCGCGATTGACCCCGCTGTTACCAAAATCAGCATCACACTGTACCGCATGGCCAGCCAGTCGCGCATTGTGTCGGCCCTGATCAACGCTGCCAAAAATGGTAAAAAAGTGCGCGTAGTCATCGAGTTGCAGGCGCGATTCGACGAAGAAAACAACCTGCACTACCTCGAGAAAATGCGCAAGGAGGGCATTGAGGTTCAGACCGGGGTAGAGGGCCTTAAAGTGCACAGCAAAATCGTGCACATCGAGCGAGGCACGGCCGACGGAGGCAAAGAGTACTTCGCGGTGGTGGGTACGGGCAACTTCCACGAGGGTTCCGCCAAAGTCTACACCGACTACCAGCTACTGACTGCCAATCCGGTGATCTGCGCCGACATTGCGCGGGTGTTTGAGTTTCTGTACGAACCATTTAAAGTGATCAAGTACAAGGAGTTACTGGTGAGTCCGCACTACAGCCGCAGCGGAATCATCAAATGCATCGACCGCGAAATCGCCCACGCCAAAAAGGGCAAGAAGGCCGAAATCATTATGAAGTTCAATTCGCTGAGCTCGTACGACATTGGCGAAAAGCTCTATGAGGCCAGCAAGGCCGGCGTCAAGGTGCGCCTCATTGTGCGCGGAATCTGCTGCGTCAAGCCCGGCGTCAAAGGCCTGAGCGAAAACATTCACGTGGTGAGCATCGTCGACCGATTCCTCGAGCACAGCCGCGTGTACTACTTCTCTAACGACGGAGATCCCAAAATGTACCTCGCGTCGTTTGA
The DNA here is from genome assembly GCA_903821715.1 of uncultured Flavobacteriales bacterium. Classification (GTDB taxonomy): domain Bacteria; phylum Bacteroidota; class Bacteroidia; order Flavobacteriales; family Schleiferiaceae; genus TMED14. The sequence continues at coordinate 1,002 of CAIJMB010000054.1, read as the reverse complement.
CATGATGACCCGCAACTTGGACCTCAGGGTTGAAGTCGGCGCACCGGTACTTGATCCCCGCATCCAGCGTGAAATCCTCGACCACCTCGAAATCCAACTTCGCGACAACGTCAAAGCGCGAGTATACGACGAAGAGGGTCGAAGTGTGCACCGCGTGGCGCCTGGACCGCGCATCCGCAGCCAAATGGAGCTGTACGAATACGTGAAAAAGCAAGCCAAAAAGCGCCGGGCATGAGCATGAAGTACCTGACGCTGGGGGCCATTGACATTGGTTCGAACTCGATTCGGCTGCTGATTAGCCATGTGATTCCGACGCCGACCTACACCTACTACAAAAAGGTGTCGATCACGCGGCTTCCGGTGCGACTCGGTTCTGACGTGTTTACCCAGGGCGAAATCAGCAAAGAGACCGGATACCGCTTAGTCGACGCAATGCGCGCCTTTGCCGCCATCATGCGCGTCAACGGGGTCACCGACTACCGGGCATGCGCCACCTCGGCGATGCGCGAGGCTAAAAATTCCGCGCGATGGATACGCCGCGTGCGCCGGGCTACCGACATCGGTATTGAGATTATCGACGGCGAAGAGGAGGCCAAACTCGTCTTTCATGCCAAGCTTTTTGACCGTATTCACCCCGAGGAGCCCAACCTCTGCTTTGTCGACGTGGGCGGGGGCTCGACTGAGCTCACCTTCTTTCGCGACGGGCATGCGTTGGCTTCGCGGTCTTTTCCGCTCGGAACCGTGCGCCTTCTCAGCGAAGCCGACAGCGAGGCGGTGTGGGAGGACCTGCGCACTTGGCTCGAGTCGGAGGTGGCCCAGCTCGACGGCCCCGTTGCGCTGGTGGGGGCGGGCGGAAACATCAACAAGGCCCACAAAATCAGCGGACGTCCGGTCGAAGAACCGCTCAGCAAGCAGTACTTGGACCGGTTCAGCAAGCAGCTCGAGGCCATGACGCCCGACGAGCGCGTGCTGCAGCTCGGCCTCAACCTCGACCGGGCTGAC
>CAIJMB010000053.1 GCA_903821715.1 uncultured Flavobacteriales bacterium | reverse complement strand
CTGGTCCTCTACTTTGCGATGGACCTTTATGTGTACCGCGGCCTGCGCACCCTCGACCCCGCGACCTGGGTCAAGCGCGTCTTTATGGTGGTGCACGGCCTGGGCTACGCCTATGTACTCTATGCGTTCTTCAAGTACGACCCGTCGGCGCCGTCTGATGAGATTCGGCGCGGAATGCAAACCTTCATGATTTGGTTCGTCCTGCTGTACGTTCCCAAACTCCCCATGATCGCCATCTGGCTTGCCGAAGACTTCGTGCGCGGAGGCTACGCCTTGTTTGGCAACGAAGGCTGGCCCGAACGCCGCAAGGCCCTCGGCTGGCTTGCGGTCGCCCTCGGGACGATTCCGTTTCTCGGCATTTTGGACGGATGGCAGTTTGGCCGTTCGCGCTACCGAATCAAAAAGCACATCGCGCGGATTCCGGGATTGCCCGAGGCCTTTCGCGGGTTCCGCATCGTTCAAATCAGCGACATTCACAGCGGTAGTTTTACCGACCCCGACGAAGTTCAAAAAGGCATCGACGCCGTGCTTGAGGCTAATGGCGACGCCGTCGTGTTCACCGGCGACCTCGTCAACAACACGGCCGACGAAATTGAACCGTGGATGGAACGCTTTAGCCAAATCATGGCTCCGCACGGAGTCTTCAGTATTTTGGGCAACCACGATTACGGCGACTACGTGCCCTGGCCGAGTCCCGAAGTCAAGGAAGCAAACCTCGACCGCCTGGCGCGCAACCAGTCCGAAATGGGCTGGACCCTTCTGCGCAACCAGCGCGCGGTGCTGACCAAGGACGGTGCCGAGCTCGAGCTCCTGGGCATCGAAAACTGGGGCCTCCCACCGTTCCCGCAGTACGGTCGCCTCGACGAAACGCTGGCGCTTTGCCCCGACCCCGCGACGCCCAAGATATTGCTCAGCCACGACCCGTCGCATTTTGATGCCGAGGTGCTCCCGAATTCCGCCAACATTGCGCTCACACTCAGCGGACACACCCACGGCATGCAGTTCGGAATCGAGATTCCGGGCTGGTTCAAGTGGAGCCCCGTCAAGTGGAAGTACCCGCGCTGGGACGGCGCCTACCCAGTGGGCCAAAAAACGCTGTACGTCAACCGCGGATTTGGCTACTTAGCCTTTCCTGGACGCGTCGGAATGTGGCCCGAAATCACCATCCATGAACTACAACCCGCTTAAAACGTTTCATCAAGTATGAAAAAACGCTACGCCATCCTCGCCTTTGCCCTCGCGAGCCTGCCCGCACTGACGAATTCATCAGGCCCTTCGGGCGGTAAATCTGGCTCGCCTGCGAGCGGAAGCCAAACCTGCTCGAGCTGCCACAGTGGCGCGTCGATCTCGACCCAAACGGTGAGTATTAGCACCGACATTCCATCGACGGGATTTGTTCCGAACACCAACTACTTGATCACCGTGACCAATGCTACGGGCGGAGCCAGCAACCCCAAAAGCGGATTCCAAGCATCCGTAGAATCTGCAGGCCACCAGGGCAGCCTCACCGCCGGAACCGGCAGCAAAGTCGTCAACAGCAGCTACGTGACCCACACCTCGAGCGGCAACACCGTCAGCAACGGCCAAGCCGCGTGGACCTTTACCTGGAACAGCGGAAACGCCCCCGACGGAACCACCATATACGTCGCAAGCCTGTTTGCCAACGGCAATGGCAACGACAACGGAGACGCCGTCACCACTCAGACCCTTGGCCTGACGCGAAGCACCCTTGGCGTGGACGAGCCACAGCTCGCCGTAGGCCTTTCGCCCAACCCGGCCATCGATTTTATTCGCCTTGAGCTCCCTCAGGGCTTAACCGTGGTGCGAGCCTACGCGCTCACTGGGGCTGAAGTCTACCGCGCGACGGGCGTCGACGGAATGCAGATTCCGACCGCCGACTGGCCCACCGGAACCTACCTGATCGACGTGCGCCACGCCGACGGACGCCAGTTCCGCGAGCGCATCCAAGTCGTTCACTAAGCGCCACTTGCACAATTTCACGCAATTTTGGCCCGATTATCGCGTTGGCCGAAGTATGAAACGTTTTGCCCTTGCCCTACTCGGCGTGGCCCTGTCGGTGCCCGCCTTGAGCCAATCTTCGGATTCCAAGATCAAAGCCTACCTGCGCGGAGGCGTCAACTACAACCTCAGCGGAGTCGGCCTTGACAGCGGCCTCGTCAGCGCCGGAAGCATCGCCCGCCTCGAGCGCCCCGTCAACGGATGGCATGCCGGCCTCACGGTGCGCGAACAGCGCAAAGACGGAAGCTACCTTGCGTTCGAATCGCTCTACTCCGCCCGCACCTACACTTTTCAAGGCATCGACATCGAGGGCCGCCCCTTTGACGAAACCCTTCAATCGCAAAGCGTGCAGCTGGCACTGTCGCCGGGGTTTCGCATGTTCAAACTCGTGCGCGCCCAGGCCGGAATCAACGCGCTCTTTGAACTCAACGACACCTTTCAGTCGACCTTCAGCAACTACCAACTCGGCTACCGTTTGGGCGTGGGTCTTGACCTTGGCAGCATCACCTTCGACGTGGCGCTCAACTCGGCGTTCACGGCACAGGGCGGAACCTGGAACGGACTCCCCCTCAGCAACCGCCCGTCGGAATACCTGGTTTCGCTCGGCTACAAGCTCTAAAAAAATTTCAACCTCGTTGCCCTTTGGCACGCTTTTGGAATAATTACCTACAGAGTGCTTTGCGTTTAGGTGATTTTGTGTTCAACGTTCATGCGTTTCGTTGAGTAGTTAAGCACTCCTACTGAGCCCCGGCCGCGAGCCGGGGCTTTCTTTTTTAGCTACTGCGAGCCCCTCTTTTTCTTTGCTGGCTTCTAGTTGCTAGCGGCCAGAAGCACGCTAAAGCTTGACAAACACGTTTTTGGGTTCCGTAAAAAAGCGAAGGGCCTCGAACCCGCCTTCACGACCCAAGCCCGACTGCTTGACCCCGCCAAAGGGCGTGCGCAGGTCGCGGACCAACCAGCTGTTGATCCAAACGATTCCGGCCTCGAGCTCGTGCGCCACGCGATGGGCGCGCTGCAAGTTGCTCGTCCACAGGGTTGCGGCGAGGCCGTACTTGGTCGCATTGGCCAACGCAAGCGCTTCTTCTTCGGAATCAAACGGCATCACCGTAACCACCGGACCAAAAATCTCTTCTTGATTCGTGCGGCAGCTCATACCTAGACCAGTGATGACGGTCGGCGCGACAAAGTACCCATTGGGGGCCCCGGGTACTTCCACCGAGTGACCGCCGCACTCCACGCGTCCGCCCTCTTCTTGGGCCAAAGCGATGTAGGTCAAAATCTTGTCGCGGTGCGGAGCTGAGACCACTGCCCCCACCTGGGTTTCGGGGTCGCTCGGCAGGCCCACGCGCAGGGCGCGGACGCGCTCGGTGAATTCCGCCACGAACCGGTCGTAAATCGGACGCTCGACGAGGATGCGCGACCCGCAGAGGCAGATTTGGCCCTGGTTGGCGAACGACGACTGAAGCGTGGTACGAAGCATGGACTCAAAGTCGCAGTCCGCAAAAATGACGTTGGGGTTCTTGCCGCCGAGTTCGAGGCTCAGCTTTTTGAAGCTCGGCGCGGCCAGCGTGTTGATGCGGGCGCCGGTGGCGGTTCCGCCTGTGAACGAAATCATCGGCACGTCAGGGTGCGTAACCAGGGGTTCGCCGACGCCGGGACCAGTTCCGTGCACAATATTCAGCACGCCCGCCGGAAAACCCACCTCATCAAGAATCTCGCTCAGCAAGTACGCCGTGTAGGGCGTCACCTCAGAGGGCTTGGCCACGACCGTGTTGCCGGCCGCAAGGGCGGGCGCGATTTTCCAGCTAAAGAGGTAAAGCGGTAGGTTCCAGGGACTGATGCAGGCCGCCACTCCGATGGGGCGGCGCAGGGTGTAGTTGAATCCGTGGGCGCCCATGTCGTGAGTTTCGCTCCAGTCGTGCAGAATGGCGGTCGCGTAAAACGCAAAGTTGTCGCGGGCCCGCGGAATGTCCACCGTACGCGCCAGCTTCAAGGGCTTGCCGTTGTCGCGCGATTCGGCCGCAGCCAGCTCGTCCATGCGCTCTTCGATGCGCTGCGCCACCGCCAGCAGGTGCTTGCTGCGCTCTGCCGCGGTCAACGCGGACCACGTCGGGTACGCCTTCTTGGCCGCTTCGACGGCGCGGGCCACGTCTTCTGCTCCCGAGTCCGGAATCAAACTGTACACTTCACCCGTCGCGGGCTCAATATTGTCGAGGTAGCGTCCGTTGGCGGGAGCACTGAAGGTTCCGCCAATGTAGTTGCGCAGCGTAATCATAGGTTCGGAGTACGGCCTCCGTCGACCGGAATGTTAATGCCCGTGATGTAGCTCGCCGCCGGCGACGCGAGGAACGCCACCGCCGCCGCAATTTCAGCGGGGTCGGCAAAGCGCCCCATCGGCACCTCAGCTTTCATTTCATCCTCAATTTCGGAATACGGACGGCCCGTACGCCCCGCGCGTCCGTCAATAATCGCCGTGAGGCGCTCCGTCGCCGTGGCGCCAGGTAGCACATTGTTTACGGTAATCCCGCTCGGAGCCAGCTCGGTAGCCAACGTCTTGGACCAGTTTCCGACCGCCGCGCGCACCGTATTACTCACCCCTAGGCCGTGCAGCGGAGCTTTCACACTCGTCGAAATCACATTGACGATGCGGCCGTAGCCCGCCCGCTTCATTCCCGGAACCAGCAGCTGCGCCAACTTCTGGTTGACCAGCAAGTGATTGGTGAACGCACTCAAAAACGCCTCCGCGCTGGCCTCAAGCAGCGGACCCGCCGCCGGACCTCCGGTGTTGTTGACCAAGATGTGGGCGTCGCCCCAAGCCTCGAGTTCGGCCGCCACAGCTGCCGCCAACGCCTCGGGTTGGGCATTGTCCACACTTAACCAACGGTGCATTTGCCCGGCCGGCGTTGGCAGTCCTTCCGCAGCGCGGGCCAGCGATTCAGCGTTGCGCGCCAGCAAAAGAACTTCGGCGCCCAATTCGGCGAGTGCGGAAGCCGCTGCGCGGCCTATTCCTTGGGATCCGCCACCGACAATGGCGCGCTTCCCGGCAAGGGGTTGTTGCATGCAGTAAAGTTAGCAAGGTTGGCTCGTTGGCTCGTTGGTTGCGTGTTCCTTGTTCCTTGCTTCTGGTGGCCGCCGGGCGACCTCACCCATTCGGTTATAACCGGATTTTACTTTTTTTCAAATTTCTCCAAATGGATATGTAACTGTAATTCAACGAATTATTTAAAATATTCGTTTGAAAAAACCAGTTGCGAGCAACCAGAAACCACCCTCGCCAGCCTCGCCAGCTAGGCGCGCAGTAGTACCACGTCCTGAAAGTCGAGGGTGGTTCCGCCACGGCCGCTCCAGCGGCCAAAATGGATTTCGACACCCGACCAACCGGCCGCGCGGGCCATGAACTCGACGTCCTCGGGGCGAAAGGCGACATTGGCTCCGACCACCTCGGGGTCCATGTACCACACACCGTTGCGCAGCACGGGGAACCCGTAGGTTCCGCCCTGAGAAGCCCGCTCGGCCTCGGAATCCATCAAAAAGAAGGTTGCCAAAAAACGACCGCCTGGGCGCATCACGCGGCGGGTTTCGGCGAGGTAGCGGGCCACTTCGTCGCGGTCCATATGGGTAAATACCGAGGTTGCCCAGGCAAAGTCAAAGTCGGCGTCCGGGTACGGAAAAGTGAACTCGGCCG
>CAIJMB010000052.1 GCA_903821715.1 uncultured Flavobacteriales bacterium | reverse complement strand
GCGGTCCTCCGGCTCCTGGCGCGTGCGCGTCCTGCCACGGAACCGAGGCATTTACAGCTCCAGGTCCCCGAAACAATGGCCTTGACGCAACGACTACCGACGCCGGGGTGGGCGGCGCAAATGGCAACACGGCGCAGGTGGGACTGTTCAAAGTTCCGTCCCTTCGCAACATCAGCGATCGCGGACCCTTTATGCACGATGGACGCTTCGCAACCCTCGAGCAGGTAGTGGAGCACTACAGTACTGGAGTTCAGAATCACCCCAACCTCAGCCCGCAGTTGCGTGGCCCTGACGGTCAGCCAATCCGCCCCAACTTTACGGCGGCCCAAAAGGCGGCTTTGGTGGCTTTTTTGCACACGTTGGACGACCCGGGCTTTGCGCGTGATCTGAAGTTTAGCGATCCGTTTATTCGCTAATACAGGCCCAACCCTGGCGCCGCGCAGCCGTACCTTTGACCTGTGCGCGCCCTTTGGTCCCTGAACCCCTATTTTCTTCGCTATCCCTGGCATTTTACCGGCGGCGTACTCTTTGTCATCGCCTCGGCAATGTTCGCCGTCTACCCGGCAATCTACATTCGTGAAGCATTCGATACGGTAGCGCAAGCTCTTAAAGACCAGAGTGATGCATCGGACTTGATGCGCTCGCTCCTCGGATATTCTGCCTTAATTCTGCTTCTGAGTGCCCTTCGCGGAGCCTTTACCTTTCTCATGCGCCAGACACTGATTGTCATGTCGCGCCGCATTGAGTTTGACCTCAAAAACGACATTTACGACCACTACCAGGCGCTGGATCAGACCTTTTACCGCCGCAACGCCACGGGTGATTTGATGAACCGCATCAGCGAAGACGTCAGCCGCGTGCGGATGTACCTCGGTCCAGGGGTCATGTACACCATCAACACGGCCTTTTCGACGGGCCTGACCCTGGTGTTTATGTTTCAAGTTGACGCGAAGTTGAGCTGGATCACATTGGCTCCGATGCCCGTGCTCGTGTGGGCCATTTACCAGGTTTCGACGCTCATTAACCAGCGCAGCCATGCGGTTCAGCAGCAGCAGTCTGCCATTAGTACGCTCGCTCAAGAGACCTTTAGCGGAATTCGCGTGCTCAAAGTCTACAGCCTTGAATCCGAGCAAACCGAGCGCTATGCAGAGAGTGCGGCACAGAGCTATGCGCTCAACCGCGGGCTCTACCGCGTCAACGCGCTGTTTGCGCCGCTGATGATGCTCCTCGTTGGCCTCAGCACCGTATTGACCGTCTGGATCGGCGGTGAGGGTGTCATCGAAGGTCGCTTGAGCCCAGGTGTCATTGCGGAATTCGTCTACTACGTGGGCCTGTTGACCTGGCCTATTGCCAGCATTGGCTGGGTGATGAGTCTGATCCAGCGCGCCGAGGCCTCGATGGAGCGCATTAACGACTTTTTGACGGTGGTTCCGGCGGTCGCGACGCCTGAGGGCGCCCACAACGCGTCGGTTCGGGGTGCTTGGACGTTTGAAAACGTATCCTACACCTATCCCGATAGCGGAATTCAAGCGCTATGCGACGTGTCGTTCACGGTTCATCCGGGCGAGACGGTTGTGGTGGTGGGGCGCACGGGGTCCGGAAAGTCCAGCCTCGTGGGACTGATGAATCGCCTCATGGATCCGACCTCGGGCCGCGTGCTCCTTGACGGCGTAGATCTGCGCCAGTGGGACGTTCAGGCCCTTCGGGCTTCGGTCGGAACCGTGCCTCAGGACCCCTTTCTCTTCAGCGATTCCATCGCCGACAACATCGCCTTTGGCAGCCTCAACGCCGACCGCGCTGAAGTCGAGCGCCAGGCCGAGCTGGCGGACGTGGCCGACGACATTCGTGGGTTTCCGCAGGGCTTTGACACGATTGTCGGCGAGCGCGGCGTAACCCTTTCGGGCGGACAAAAGCAGCGCGTCAGCATTGCGCGGGCCCTGATGAAGCACCCTCCCGTGCTACTGTTTGACGACGCCCTGAGCGCCGTAGACACCGAAACCGAGGTAACGATTCTCAGCAACCTCAAGGCGCGCCTCGAAGGAATGACTGCCGTGCTCATCACCCAGCGCCTCAGCTGCGTTCACTTGGCGGACCGCATCATTGTGCTCGACAACGGCCAGGTCGTGCAGCAAGGCAGCCACAGCGAGCTCGTCACGCAGCCCGGACTGTACGCCGAATTGTACGCGCTTCAATCCCAAAAGTCGTGATTCCGCACCCCAACCTCGTCGCTGGGGTGCTCGAAGTCCTCGAGCGGACCTTTGGCCAGCGCCTGTACGCCGACCGTGTGGTCGACCAAGTGCTGCGCGCCAACAAGCGCTGGGGCGCCCGCGATCGCGCCTTTGTGGCCGAGCACAGCTACGAACTCGTGCGCTGGTGGGGCCTCATCTGGCACCTTCACGGCACTGAACCTGTCGTCAAGCGCAAGCAACTTAAAGAACTTTTTGATACCTACTGGACCTGGCGCAGCGAAGGCATGAATGTGCCCGCCGACCTCGACGTGGCCCTCGCCCAGAGCTACGCGCCGTGGTTTGCGGAGCGCGCGTCCGCAGAACTAGGCACAGACTGGCCGGTGCTCGCCACTGCGCTCAACCGACCTGCCCACGTCGTACTTCGGGCCAACACCCTGAAGACGAACCGCGAGGCCGTGCTCGAGCGGCTCACCGCTGAGGGAGTCGACGCCGCCGTCAGCGACGTAGCGCCCGACGCCCTGGTGCTGGCCAAGCGTCCGCGCCTGCAGCACCTTGAAAGCTTCAAGGACGGCTGGTACGAGGTGCACGACGGCGGATCCCAGCGCATTGCCGCCTACCTCGAACCCCAGCCGGGCGACCGTATCCTCGACGGGTGCAGCGGTGCCGGGGGCAAGGCCCTTCACGCTGCGGCCCTCGCCGGCAACCAGGCCGAAATTCGCTGCATGGACGTCGAGGCCTACAAGCTCGGCGAAGCCGAAAAGCGCGCCCTTCGCGCCGGCGTCAATGGCCTCCGCACGGAACTCATTCGCTCGCCCCGCGACGTGCAGCGCCACGCCGGGTGGGCCAACAAAATGCTTTTGGACGTACCCTGCAGCGGTACCGGCGTCATCCGCCGCGATGTCGACACCAAATGGAAGCTTCAGCCCGAGCACCTCGAGCGCACCCGCGAGACGCAGTACGGCATTCTGCGCGACTATTCCGAGGCGCTTCAGTCGGGCGGAACCCTCGTGTACGCCACTTGCAGCATTTTGCGCAGCGAAAACGAGGACCAAGTCCGCCGCTTCATCGACGAGAAAGACGGCGCGTACACGCTCCGCGAAGAAGTCCGCATCAGCCCGGAACACCCGCACAGCGACGGATACTACGTGGCGGTGCTGCGCAAGCACTAGTTTTATGGCCATGATCACCGAAAGCCCCAGCAACCACGACCACCTTGAGACCTGGACGGTGCGCCAGCTCCTCGAGGGCATCAATGCCGAAGACCGACGCGTGCCCGACGCCGTGGCCGAGGCGATTCCCGCGCTCGAGGCCTTGGTCGAACAGCTCGTTCCGCGTATGCAGCAGGGCGGACGCCTCTTTTACATTGGCGCCGGAACCTCAGGCCGCCTCGGAATCGTCGACGCCTCAGAATGCCCGCCGACCTATGGGGTTCCGCACGGAATGGTCGTCGGAATCATCGCCGGGGGCGACGGTGCCATTCGCAAGGCCGTGGAATTTGCCGAGGATGACCCCGACCAGGCCTGGATCGACCTGCAAGAGCACCGCATCGAACCGCTCGACACCGTGGTCGGAATCGCCGCAAGTGGACGCACCCCCTACGTGGTGGGCGGACTCGATCAGGCCCGCGCCGCAGGTTGCCTGACTGGCTGCATAGTTTGTAACCCCGATTCCGCCGTCGCTGCGGCCGCCGAATACCCCGTCGTCGCGGTGGTAGGCCCCGAATTCGTGACCGGAAGCACCCGAATGAAGTCCGGAACCGCCCAAAAACTGCTGCTCAACATGCTGACCACCACGGTGATGATTCGCCTGGGCCGCGTAAAGGGCTCGCGTATGGTCGACATGCAGCTGAGCAACCACAAACTCGTGGAGCGCGGCACGCGCATGGTCGCCGAGGGCACCGGACTGAACGATTCTGAGGCCCGCGCGTTGCTACTCGAGCACGGCAGCGTCCGCCGCGCCATCGACCAATGGAAGCACAGCAACCCACCGCGCGCATAGTCGGCGCCGGAATCGCCGGAATCGCCTCAGCCATCCGCTGGGCCCGCAAGGGCTATGCGGTGCACGTCCACGAGGCCAACAGGTACCCGGGCGGCAAGCTTAGCCAGTTTCAACTCGGTGACTACCGCTTTGATGCGGGCCCCTCGCTCTTTACCCTACCGTTTTTGGTCGACGAGCTGTTCACGCTCTGTGGTGAGGATCCGCGCGACCACTTCAACTACCTCAAAAAGACCGAGGAGTGCCGCTACTTCTGGGACGACGGCACCCGCCTGACTGCCCACAGTGACCCCGCGGAATTTGCCTCCGAAGCCGAGCGCGTCCTGGGCGAGCCCGCCAAGCACGTGCGCGCCCACCTCGACCTGGCCCGCCGCCAGTACGAGGCCACCAAAGGACTGTTTTTGGAGCGCTCCCTTCACAAAGCCTCGACCTACCTGCGGCGCGATGCGTTGCCGGCCTTGGCGGCTCTGCCCAGTCTGAAGCTGACGCAGACCATGCACGTGGTTCACGCCCAGCGCTTTCGCAGCCCCAAAATGGTGCAGCTCTTTGACCGATTTGCGACCTACAACGGCTCGACGCCCTACCAGGCTCCGGGCACGCTGGCGATGATTCCGCACCTTGAATTTGGCTTTGGAACCTTTGTTCCGTATGGCGGAATGGTCGCCATCACCGAATCGCTCGTAGCGCTTGCCAAGCGCCAGGGCGTTCAGTTTCACTACGGCCAACGCGTCGAGCGCATCCTCGTCGAGGACCGTCGCGCCACGGGCCTTTTGGTGGGCGGAACCGAGCTCCCCGCCGACGTCGTGGTGAGCAACATGGACGTCACGCCGACCTACCGCCGCCTACTTCCCGACCTCAAGGCGCCCGAAAAGACCCTCAGCCAGGAGCGCTCCTCTTCGGCCCTAATTTTTTACTGGGGAGTGCGGCGCGAGTTCCCCGAGCTCGACCTGCACAACATTCTTTTTGCCAACGACTACGAGGCTGAGTTTCGCGACCTCTTCGAGCACAAAACCCTTCACGGCGACCCGACGGTCTACATCCACATCACCTCAAAGGACCTTGAGGGTGAGGCCCCGACCGGAGGCGAAAACTGGTTCGTCATGATCAATGCCCCGGCCGACTACGGCCAAGATTGGGGCTCATGGCGGGCGACCGCGCGCGCTTCGGTGCTGGCCAAGATCGAGCGGGCGCTGGGCATTGACGTGACCCCGTTCATCGAGGTCGAAGAGGTGCTCGACCCGCCAACCATCCAGTCGCGCACGGGCAGCGACCGCGGAGCCCTTTACGGCGCTTCCAGCAACAACGCAATGGCGGCATTCGTGCGCCACCCCAACTTCCACCGCCAGATTCCCAACCTCTTTTTTGTGGGCGGAAGCGCGCATCCCGGCGGCGGAATCCCACTTTGCCTGCTGTCGGCGAAGATTGCTGCAGACCTCGGATAGCAGATTTTGCTTCGGCAGATCCTGCACTCGGCAGTTTGTGCGGCGGCCAACCCGATAAGTCGAACTATCTTTCTGAGCATCAAAACCTACCTTATGCTCGGAAACTTTTTGTTTAAAATTGTCCGCTCTTCGGGCGGACTCCGCGAGCGCCTCTGGAAGCTCGCATATGAGACGTTTCCCAAAGTGCTTCCAGACAGTGACTGGTGGTTTATGAACTACGGCTTTGAGCCGACAGACGCGGAGCGACGTGAATTCGGAACCCTCGATGAGCAGCAATTTCAGTGGCGGTCGAGAGCTATGTACCACTACCTCGCGGCCCGAGCGCATGTCGCGGGCAAAGATGTACTTGAGGTAGGTTCGGGCCGAGGTGGCGGCTTGCGGCACGTGGCCGAAACCATGCACCCGGCTTCGGCCACTGGATTAGACTTTGCATCCTCGGCGATCGCATTTTGTGAGAAGAATCATACGGGAACTTTTGCCCGCTACCTCGAGGGCAACAGCATGGACATGCCCTTTGAGCCGGACTCATTCGACGTGGTGCTCAACGTGGAATCCTGCCATGCGTACCGTGATCAAGCCCTGTTTATCCGCGAGGTGGCCAGGGTATTGCGCCCCGGTGGCAAGCTCCACCTTGTGGACGTCAGAGCGATATGGAATTGGGACCTGCTCTACCAGTGGGTCTCAGTGGCGGGCTTGGAGCTCATCGAAGACGTGGACATTTCTTCGAATGTGGTCACGGCTATTGAGCTCGACGAACCGACCAAAAAAGCGCTGATCAAAAAGCGGGTTCCGTTTTGGCTGCGCGGAATGTTTACTGAGTTTGCCGGAAACGTGGGTTCACAGCTCTATGAGCGACTCAAGAATGGCGAAATTCAGTACCGCAGAATCGTGGCCCAGCGTCCGGCTTAGCCCCAGAGGTGGTCCTCGCGCAGCGCGATGGCTTCGCCAAAGAACTGCTGGGCAATGGCCTCAAAGGCTGGAGTGTAGTCACTCACCATGAACTGGTGCGGAGCCGCGGGCGAAGCATTGCTACGCAGCAAGCCTAGGGTTTCAAGTGCGCCCGCCACGTGTTCCGCTACAATTTGGGGCGTGGACAGCAACGCCACATCCTTCCCGAGGCGCTGCCCTATCTGTGCGGCCACAATCGGGTAGTGGGTACATGCGAGCACGAGGGCGTCGACATCTTCTGCTTCGGTCGGACGGGCGTAGCCATCAATCACCGCATCAAGGATAGGGCCCTGCAGAATGTTTTCTTCGATTACCGGAACCAGAAGGGGCGTTGCCCACGCACGCACGGTGGCGCCTGGAGCAGAAGCCTTGAGCTTGGCGGGAAACACGCCCGACTTAATGGTGGCCTTAGTGCCCCAGATTCCAACACGGTCCACACCAAGGCGCGCTACCTCGGCGACTACGGGATCAATCACATTGAATACGGGGACGCTCATCGCCGCTACCAGTGCCTCGTAGGCGACCGACGAAGCGGAATTGCACGCGACCACAATAGCTTTTGCTCCTAGGTCGACCAAGTGCTGGGCGATGGCCAGGCTGTAGCCGCGAATGGCTTCAGGTGACTTGTCTCCATAGGGAAGGTGAGCGGTATCGCCAAAATAAAGAAGCCGCTCACCGGGTAGGCGATCGGCTAATGCTCGGGCGACGGTTAACCCGCCGACACCTGAATCAAAGAGCCCAATGGGCCCGTCCACCGTGGCGGACATTACTTGGCCAAGTAGGCGCGAACCTCGGGGCCGAGGTTGATTCCGCCCTTGGCGAAAATCACTTGACCCTTGCTTTGTGACGCGTCAAGCACGTACGAAACCTTCTTAGTTGCAGCTACTGCATTGATGGCATTCTGAAGCTTTTCGAGCACTGGAGTAATTAGCTCAACCTCTTTCTGCTGTAGCTGGCCCTGTGCGCCCTGCATGTACTCTTGAATGTTGTTGTACATCTCCTGAAGGCGGGTCTGCTCTTGGCGCTGGCGGAGTTCAGTCCACGTTGCGGCATTGGCCTGAAGGGCTTGTGCACCTTTCTCAAGTTCGGCATTCATTTCTTTGGCCTCGGACTCAAACTTGGCTTGCTCGGCCTGTAGGGCCTCTTGGGCTAGCTTGTATTCAGGCATTTGCACCAAAAGGCTGTCCACATTCACGTGGGCCACAATAGACTGGGCGGAAGCTGCGCTGGCGAGCACAAGGGCGGCAATAAGTGCGATCTTTTTCATAAGAGCAAAGGTAGGGAGTTAAAAGCCAAGCTGCTGCAGGACTTCGTTGGTGATGTCAAGAGATTCGTTGGCGTAGACCACCGCGAGGTTGCTGCCCTTGTCAAAGACAAAATCCAACTTCTTGCGGCGGGCTACTTCGCGGATGGCTCCAGCGATTTGAGATTGAATGGGCTCGACCAACTCTTCTCGTTTGGCAAAGAGCGTGCCCTCGGGGGCGAAGTAGCGCATTTGGCGTGCTTTGGCGCTGTCGAGCGTGTTCACAATGAGCTTTTCGCGCTCAGCAATCATTCCGGTAGTCAAGAGTACACGCTCGGCCTCGAGCTGCCCGCGCAGGGCATCGGCGTCGTCAAAAAGTGACTGGACCTCACCGTGGTACTGGTTGTTCAGGCGCTCAACCTCAGCTTGAGCCTGCACGTACATCGGGTGGCGCTTGAGCAGGGCCTGGGTGTCCACATAGCCCATGCGCTGTGCCGATACGGCCAGTGAGGCAAAGATTCCGAGGGCAAAGAGAAGGCGGCGCATCACGAATTAAAACTGCTGGCCGAGGACAAAGTGGGTCTGCCAGCCCGACGGGTTAATTTGTCCGGGCATGGGGTCAAATCCGTGGCCGAGGTCGACGCCCAGAAGGCCAAACATCGGCATAAAGATGCGCAGGCCGACGCCCGCAGAGCGCTTGAGTTCAAACGGCTGGTAGTCTGAGAAATTCAGGTAGTTGTTGCCGGCCTCAACGAATCCGAGCACAAAAATTTGAGCGGATGGGTTGGGCGAAATGAGGTAGCGCAGCTCCGAAGTGAACTTATTGTACAGGGCTCCTCCACCGGTCGGCGTCAAACTGAAGTTGGTGTAGCCGCGCAGGCCGATGATTTCGCGACCGTCGAGCACGAAGTTCTGAAGTCCGTCGCCACCCATGTAGAAGCGTTCAAACGGAGGGAGGCCATAGTCCTTGTTGTAGGTTCCGAGAAAGCCAAACTCTCCGTAGCTGCGGACTACCAAGTTTTTGGCGATTTGCACGTAGTAGTCGCCTGAGAACTTGAACTTGTGGTACTCGATAAACTTGTACTTCTCGTTGGCGGTCAGCTTGCTGTAGTCGCGTCCGTCGAGCAGCGAAACCGGAGGCGTCGCTTCGATGTTGAACGACAAGCTGGATCCGCGCGTCGGAAAAATCGGAAGGTCGCGGTTGTCACGGCGCAGCGTGAAGTTGTACGCCACCGAGTTGGCGATACCAGAGGTAAACATCCCCGTGCCAAAGGGGTAGTTGTTGATGTCGAATCGACGGTAGTCAATCGCGTGGTAGAGCGTGAAGTAGTCGTCGGGCCACTTCAAACGCAGGCCTTGACCAAGGGTAACCCCGGTGATGTTGATGCGTTGGGCGGTGCTGTCGGTGCGCCCCGACATGTTCATGCGGTTGTGGTAGGCCGTGAAGGTGACCGAATTGGGCTTCTTTCCGCCCAACCAGGGCTCTGTGAAGCTGAAGTTGTAGGACGAGAAGAAGGTTCCGTTGCTCTGCGCCCGAATGTTGATGGTCTGGCCGTCGCCTGACGGGAGCGGACGCCATGCCTTCTTGTTGAAGAGGTTGCGCGCGCTGAAGTTGTTGAAGTTGAGGCCGGCGGTTCCGATCACCATGTTGGCGCCCCATCCGCCCTGCAGCTCAAGTTGGCTGGTGGACTGCTCAGAAACGGTGTACTCCAAGTCAACCGAACCGGTCATGGGGTCGGGGTTGGGCGTGATGTTGATCGAGCGCGGATCAAAATAGCCCAGCTGGCCCAGTTCACGAATGGTGCGCTGAATGTCGGCCTTCGAAAACAAATCGCCGGGTCGCGTGCGGATTTCGCGGTAGATCACGTGGTCGTTGGTGCGGTCGTTTCCGATTACGGTCACCTTTCGCACTGTGGCGGGTCGGCCTTCGCGAATGCGGATTTCGAGGTCGATCGAATCGTTTTCGACGCGTGCTTCCACCGGAATCACATTGCTAAATAGGAATCCGTTATTGAGGTACAGCGACGAAATGTCGTTGCCGTTCGGATCGCCGTTGACGCGAGTGGCCAGTAGCTTGGAATCGTAGCGATCACCCGCTTCGATCTTGAGGATACTCTGAAGCGTGGCGTTGTCGTACTTGGAATTGCCTAAGAAGCGCACGCTGCGGTAGTAGTAGGGACGCCCCTCGTCGATCGCGAATTCGATGCGGATTCGAGGTTTGTCTTTGACGTCGACGCGGTAGACGGTATCGCGCACGATTCGGGCGTCGCGGTAGCCGGCGTGGTTGTAGGCCTCGACGATAAGGGCGCGCTCGCCTTCGAGCTTGTCTTCGAGGTACTTGGCGGACTGAAAAATGTTCCACCAGCGCAGGCGGTGGAGCTCGTCCATGGAACGGCGCAGCTTGCCGCTTTGGAGTGCGGAATTACCGGTAAATACAATATCGTCAATGCGCAGGCGTGGTCCGGGTTCGACTTCGACTTTGACGACCACAGTCTGAATGAATTCGGTGTCGGGAAGCGCGGTAAGTTTGGCCCGCACGTCGGGGAATCCCTTTTCGACAAAGTGCTTGCGAATGGCGGCTTCGGCGGTGCGCAAGAGGTTGGGCGAAACGATGGTTCCGCGGCTCAAACCGAGTTTTTCGCGAAGGGCGTCCTGGCGCGCTTTACTGATGCCTTCGAAGTAGTACTTGCTGAGCTTTGGAAGCGTTCTTAATTTGAATTCGAGGTAGACCACCCCGCCGTTGCGCGCAGTGATGAACAGTTGAACGTCTTCAAAAAGCTCCTGCTTCCAGAGGTTGCGTATGGCGCTCGATACCTTTTCAGACGGAAACTGTACTTGGTCGCCCACCCGCAGCCCGCTGAGTAGGGTAACCATCGCAGGGTCCAGTTCGTCGGCCCCGGTGACGAGGATACCGCCGATTTCGTAGTCGATTCCGGCGGTGACTTCGACGGTCGGAACCGCAGGCATCTGCGCCCACAACGGGCTGGCGAGGGCCAGGAGGGCGGCCAGTACGAGGGATTTGCTACGCATCATGCGGTGAGTTGTTCGCTAGTTTTTCCGAGGCGTCGTTCGCGTCCAGCGTACTGCTCGAGCGCTTCAACGAGGTCTTCTTTCGAAAAATCAGGCCAAAGTACGGGCAAGAACACGAATTCCGCGTACGAAATCTGCCAAAGTAAGAAGTTCGAGATGCGCTGTTCTCCGCTCGTTCGGATTACCAATTCGGGGTCTGGAAGGTCGTGGGTCCACAGCGCTTGGGCAATATCGGCTTCGGTGATGGCTTCGGGCTGAAGTTCTCCATTAGCCGAACGCCGCGCCAAGTTCTGGACGGCTCCAAGGATTTCTTGGCGGCTGCCGTAGCTCAAGGCCAACGTCAGCACCATGCGCTCGTTGCCTGCGGTGGCTTCGCGCGTGGCGTCGAGCTGGCGGCGTGCCTTGGCGGGTAGGGCATCAAGGTTGCCAATGGCGTGCAGGCGAATTCGGTTTTCTTGAAGCACGGGGAGCTCTTTGCTCAAGCTCGTCATGAGAATGTTCATCAGGGCGTCCACTTCGGCCTTAGGGCGCTGCCAGTTCTCTTCAGAAAAGGCGTAGACGGTGAGGTAGCGGATTCCGAGTTCCGCCGCACTCGTTGCTGCGCGACGTAGTGCCTCCACACCGATCTCGTGGCCGCGCACGCGGGTAGCAAAGCCCTGCTTTTTAGCCCAACGACCGTTGCCGTCCATGATAATCGCGACGTGCTGCGGAATCTTTTTCATCAGTTAAGAAATGCGGCGCAAGTTTCCCAAAATTTTTCTAAGTGCAAACCTAACCCGATGTTCGCGCGGAACCAACCGTCATTTTGGTCGGATTGTCCCCGAGCGTACCCCGTGAGCTGCCGGTTGGTTGGGTCCGCGAAGTAGGCCGCGGCCTCTCCGTGGGCGGCGCGAACGGATTCGGTGTCTGCGTAGTTGCCCGAGACGTCGTCGAGGTAGTCGCTTCGGACCCAGGTCCACTGGACTTCAGCCTGGGCCATTAGCCACGGCCCAAGGTGGGCGCGCCAGCCCAATCCAAGTGGAACGCTCAGGGCGCGGGATCCGTAGATTGTAGTGCCACTGCCTGCGAGGCCTTGG
>CAIJMB010000051.1 GCA_903821715.1 uncultured Flavobacteriales bacterium | reverse complement strand
CGTCAGATGCACGTCCTGATCAATGTCGGGGTGCAGGCTGCGCGAAACCGGACAGGTGTTCGCAATGCGGCGTAGTCCCTCTTCTTGGCGCTCAGTCGCATCGGTCGCAAGCGTGAGGGTAAGGTGTACCTCAATCCGGGCAATGCGCCTCGGGTCGTTGGCCATGTGCTTGTGGGTCGTTGCCTCAGCGGCGAGTATGGGAAAATCCTTCAAGTTTGCGTAAATCCCCATCGTCGTGATGATGCACGTCGTCAAACTGAGCGCGCACAGGTCGGTGGGCGAAAAGGCGGAACCTTGACCCTGGTTGTCGGTCGGGGCATCGGTGAGGATGCGGGTTCCGGATTGCTCGTGAAGGTTCTCGCAGCGGAGGCTGCCGAGGTAGGTGGTGGTAAAGGCTCCCATGGGGCTAAGCTACAAAGCGAGCACGTGCCTTGAGCGCCACCTGCACCAGCAGGATGAGTGCCGGAACCTCAATCAGCGGCCCAATCACCCCCGCAAACGCTTCGCCGGATCCCAGTCCGAAGCTCGCAATGGCGACGGCGATGGCCAGTTCGAAGTTGTTTCCGGCCGACGTAAACGACAGCGCGGCCGTGGTCGGGTAGTCGGCGCCCTGGCGCTTGGCCAGCCAAAAGGTGAATCCGAACATGCCGGCAAAGTAGATGGCGAGCGGAACCGCGAGGCGCAGCACATCCCACGGCAGGGCGAGTACCTGGTCGCCCTTGAGCGAAAACATGAGTACTATGGTGGCGAGCAGCGCGACGAGGGTCACGGGCGAAATGAGCGGAGCCAGCACCTCAGAAAACCACCATTCCCCGCGCACCCGAATACTTACCCAGCGCAGCAGTTGGCCGAGGGCGAATGGGATTCCGAGGTAGATCAATACGCTTTCGGTCACACGTCGGGCGTCGATGTGGATGGACTGTTCGGCCATTCCGAGCCACGCCGGAACCACATTGAGAAAAAAGCCCGCGTAGGCGGCGTAGAAGAGCATTTGAAAGAGGCTATTGAGGCCCACGAGCCCGGCGGCGTATTCACGGTTGCCGCAGGCGAGGTCGTTCCACACCACAACCATCGCGATGCAGCGGGCCAATCCAATGAGAATGAGTCCGTTGAAGTAGGCGGGTTGGTCGCGCACAAAAATCCACGCCAGGGCAAACATAAAGAGTGGTCCAACGACCCAATTGAGCAGGAGTGAGGTGGTCAACAGCTTCGTGCGGGCGAAGACTTTGGGGAGTTCGCGCAGATTCACCTTGGCCAAGGGAGGAAGCATCATCGCGATCAATCCCAGCGCAAGACCGGGGTGCACGGTCCCGGGCGTCGTGTCGAGGTAGGATTCCACGTCGGTAAAGGCGCCCAGCGCGACTCCGGTCGCCATGGCCGCAAAAATCCAGAGGGTCAGGTACTTGTCGAGAAACTTCACGGGGTGAACTGGAGTTTGTGGTACAGGGCGTCGAGGTCGCGGGCAATGGCTTCAGCCACAGTGCGGTAGGTTGCGCGGGAATCGGGGGTGCCGTCCGCGATTTTAGGGTCGGGGTAGCGCCACGGAATCCGGGCCACCGCCCCCACAATGGCCGGACAGGCCTCGTCGGCCTCGGCGCAGGTCATCATCGCCACAATGGGTAGGTCCCGCGGAACCTCATCGAGCGTTTTCGACCAAAGGATAAGCGTCGTCAGGTCGCGCTGTACCTGAAATCGCCCGTTGCCCAGGTCCCGAACGTCCCAGCCCAAGTCCTCGAGCGCACGCGCGGTGGAGGGGTGGCAGGCGGTTTGTTCGGTTCCGCAGCTGCGCACGGTGATGCGAGGATCCTCCTGCCATCGGTGGGCAGCGAGGGCCTCTGACAGCTGGCTGCGCCGCGAATTGTGGGTGCAGACAAAGAGCAACTGAATCGGGCCTTTGGTCAGGGCCGCCGAGATGGCTTCGGCCGCGGGCCGTACATCTTTTGGCGGAACTAGCAGCATGGATCCGCCGGGGCTTGAAGCTGTGCGACGGTCGCATTGAGGAGCGCTAATGCACTTGCTGAGAGGCAGTAGCAGGTTTTAGGTCCCTGTACGCTGCCTTGAATGATTCCGGCCGACTTGAGCTCTTTGAGGTGCTGGCTCACGGTCGCTTGAGAGAGCCCCGTAATTTCTACAAATTCACCGCAGACGCAGGCCTGCTGGGCCGCGATGGCTTGTACGATGGCGAGGCGGGCCGGATGACCTAGTGCCTTAAAGAGTTCGGCGAGCGCAAGGTGCTCAGGGGTAAATGATTCGGTATGGCTCGTGCCCATCGGTTCGCTTTATTGCTTCATTGCAATATTACGATACATCTAAGATTTGAACTATGCCGTGAATGAAAGCCGCGGAATTACCGCGTCAAAATCTGACATTCGCCCAATGGGCTCAGCGTTCAGTCCTTTGGCAGCCAGGGCTTCGCGCACGTGCGGCGCCGCGTCGGTGCGCGCAAACACGAGCAATCCTCCGCTGGTTTGCGGGTCGCAAAGCACCGCCATGGTATATCCGTCCATGGGACTTGAGTCCGGCTGAATCGCGCGGTAGTTGGTTGTCGTCAGGTTGGGCAGGCAGAACTGCTGGTAGAGGGCGCGGAGCCGTTCAGGGTCGTAGGTCGCCACCCTCGCCATGTCGAGCTCTGCCCTCAGTCCACTGGCGCTGGCCACCTCAAGCAAGTGACCTGCGAGGCCAAATCCAGTGACGTCGGTCATGCTGTGCACCCCGGGGATTTCGGCTAGAACCGGCCCAATGTCGTTGCGGGTGAGCATGGTTTCGAGCGCCCATTCGCGGTCGGAATCGGTAGCGGTTCCGCGCTTCGTAGCTGTGGCCAAGATGCCCAAGCCCAGGGGTTTGGTCAAAAAGAGCACGTCGCCGGGCTGGGCTTGGCTGTTGGTTTTGAGGTGCGCCTTGTCGACGATTCCGCTGACACTGAGGCCAAAAAGCGGTTCGGGAATGTCGATGCTGTGGCCTCCGGCGAGCGGAATCCCGGCTTCGCGGCACACGTCACGGGCCCCTTCAATTACCCGGCCGGCCAGCTCTGCCGGTAGGCGCTCAATCGGCCACGCGAGCAGTGCCAGTGCCGAAATGGGTTTGCCGCCCATCGCGTACACGTCGCTCAGTGCGTTCGTGGCTGCAATGCGGCCGAAGTCGTAGGGGTCGTCGACGATTGGAGTAAAAAAGTCGACAGTTTGAACGAGTCCGCGGCCGTCGCCGAGATCGACCACTGCGGCGTCGTCGGCGTGCTCGTGGCCCACCCATAGCTGGGGCCAAAAATCGTTGGATCGGACGCCACTCGCGCCGAGTATGCACTGAAGGGCCTCAGGGCCGAGTTTGCATCCGCATCCGGATCCGGGGTTGAATTCAGTGAGTTTCATACTAGTGTTTGGAGTTCGCGGGCGACTTCGGCGTCGCTCTTGCCGGTACCGTCCATGTGGGCGGTGATGGTTTCGGTCCGTGCGGCTACGCTTTCGGCGTAGGTTCGGTCGTAGTAGTGCAGCGCGATTCGGGCGGCGTCAGCCAGGTTGCCTTGCTGGACGTGGTCCACGGCGGCCCGTGCATTTTGGTCCCCCAAACGCTTTGAAATGCGTACAAATGTTTCGGCTAGCTCTTCGCGGGATGCTTGGCCGTAGGCCGCCACCAGTCGCTCAATCCGTTCGTCAAGACTGCGTTCAAGCAGCACCACCGGAGCCGATTTTTTATGCGCAAAAAAGCTCTGCTGCAGCCAAATACGCCCAATGGATCGCGATTCGTCTTCAATCCAAATCCGTGGCTGCCCGTCGAGCTCGGCCAAGCGCACGGCTCCGTCGTTCTCAAACTGTTCGTTAGTGGGCTGCGGCAGCTCGCCAATCTGGCCAAATGCGGAACCCTTATGGTTCGCCAACCCCTCAAGGTCGAGCACTGGCGCGCCCAGTTCGAGCATGGCCCGGAGTACTTCGGTTTTGCCCGATCCGGTGAGGCCTGCGAGCACGACATAGGGCCGTTCCGCACCCCAAGATTCGAGTACGCGACCGCGGTAGGCTTTGTAGCCGCCTTTCCAGCGATTTACGTCGTATCCGGCCGTTCCGAGCAACCAAGCTACGGATCCGCTGCGTTGGCCCCCGCGCCAGCAGTAGACCTCGACGGGCGTGGTGTCGCGCTTGACGCGGGCATCGACCTCAGCCACCAAATCAGCCATTCGCAACCCGGCGTACTTGAGGCCCAGGCGCACCGCTTTGGCGGGGGACTGCTGCTTGTACACGGTTCCGATTTCGGCCCGTTCGCCGTCGCTGAACAAGGGCAGCGAAATGGCCCCAGGCGCATGGCCGTTGGCAAACTCTGAAGGGCTTCGAACGTCAAATAGGGGCATTGAGCGAAGGTACGATGCGCCCTACCTTTAGGCCGTGCGAAGCTTAATTCTTCTCAGTTTGGCCGCGGTGGCGGTCGCATCCTGTGTCTTGCCGAAGCAGGCCGTGGATCGCCAGGTTGCGGTGGTAGACCGCCTTCGTGCAGATAGCGCCACGGCCCACGTCCGCGTGCTCGCGGTGCGCGACAGCCTGCAGGCTATTGAAAACTGGGGCGAGCAGTCTGAAAAAGCGTCGGTAGAACTCGCCCGCGAGCTCGAACGCAAGGCAGACGAGCTTCAGTTGGCCCAGCTCCGCGCCGATTCGCTTCACGAGCGCGTACTTAAGAATGCGACCCAGCGTGACGTATGGCGCCTCGAACGCCTCGCTACAGAGCGCAAAATGCTCAAGGCCCAGCGCCGCGCCGATTCGCTTCACGAAGTGGTGATTCAACTTCAGACCGCCAAAAAGCGCCGGTAACGGGGCGGAACTCAGTCCTTTTCGACAAAGTCTAGGTCGCGGCCAAAGGTCTCGGCCAATCCTGCTGCAGCCCAAAGGGTGACGGCAAAGACGATCACGGCGGTAAGGATTCCGCCCTCGAGGTAGCCGGCTTTGGCGGTAAGCCACAAAAACAGCGCTGAAATGAGGTTGAGCGACCCACGAACCATATTCGGAATCGTCGTGGCGGCGGTGGCGCGCAGGTTGGTTCCGAAGTTTTCGGCGCCCACCGTCACAAAAAGGGCCCAGAATCCGGTGCCGAAGCCCATGATTCCGCAGGCCCAGTAGAGTTCGTTGGCGGTCGAGGCGGTGAAAAAGCGAAGCATTCCCAACGCCGTAATCGCGTAGAACACGTACAGCGCTTTTTTACGCGATTTAAGCGCTTGACTGAGCAGCCCGATGAGGATGTCGCCCGCCGAAATCGCGGCATACGCATAAAGGATTCCGCGGCCCGGATCAATGGCCTCGGTGATGCCAAGGTGTACGGCGAATTCGCGGCTGAAGCTCACGAGGATTCCGATGACAAACCAGGTCGGCAGGCCGATCAGGACGCTGCGCAGGTAGCGCATGCTGCGTTCACGGGTGCGAAAGAGCTGAAATAGGCTTCCCCGCACCACGTCGGTACGCGCAGCGGTCTGGTGAAAGAGTCCGGAATCCAGCACTTTAAGCCGCAAAAGCAGCAGGCTTAGGCCCATTCCGCCCCCGATGAAGTAGGCGGTGCGCCATTCCACGGCTTGGGCGACAAAAAACGCAGCGACTGCGCCCAAAAGGCCGATACCCGCGACGAGAGAGGTGCCGATTCCGCGCTTGGCAGCAGGGAGCAGTTCGCTGACCAACGTGATGCCCGCGCCGAGCTCGCCGGCTAGGCCGATTCCGGCCAAAAACCGCACGATGGCGTACTGCAGTTCGTTCTGAACGAAGCCGTTGGCGAGGTTTCCGGCGGAGTAAATCAAAATGGACATAAAGAGTACGCGGGTGCGGCCCAGGCGGTCGCCGAGGACGCCCCAAAGGATTCCGCCCAGCATCAAGCCAAACATTTGGACGTTGATGATAAGGAGGCCGCTTTCAAACGAATTCGCGACGCCGAGGTCGTCGAGCGACGGAACCCGTACGATGCTGAACAGCAGCAAATCGTAGATGTCGACGAAGTAGCCCAAGGCGGCGACCCATACGGCGGCGCTGCGCCACACGCTTTGGGACGGCATGCTACACGAAGCGTTTAATGATCCGCAGTCGGTGGGTGTGGCGGCCGAGGTCGGCGTTGTAGATTCCGCTGGGGTCGAGGGCGTCAACGCGAACAGAACCGCTCGCGTGCAGAATTCGGTGCTCGCTTAGCACAATTCCAACGTGGGTGATTCGGCCCTCTTCGTTGTCAAAAAAGGCAAGGTCCCCCTCGAGCGCCTCTTCGAGAAAGTCCACGACCTGGCCCTGGTTGGCCTGCTGGTGGGCGTCGCGCAACAGGTTGATTCCCGACATGCGGAACGAAACTTGGGTAAGTCCGCTGCAGTCGATCCCAAAGGCGCTGCGGCCTCCCCAGAGGTAGGGTGCGTTCAAAAAGGTGAACGCGTGGCGAACGATCCCGTCGCGCGAAGGGTTTTGGTCGGCCAACGGGCCTTGGTAGGCGTAGGATTCGTCGCCGAGTTCGAGTTGGTCGCCATCCAAAAAAGGCAGAAAAGATCCGGCGACCACGGTGCGGCTCTTCATGGGCTGAAGGTGGTCGACGAGGTCGACGGCACTGGCGACCACGGGTTGGGGTCGGTCGAGTTGGCTGCGGTAGGATTCGCGACTGAGTTCGGCGGTTTGCTGGGTGAGGACCCATCCCTCATAGCCGTCGTGTCCGAGGCGAATGTGGCTCCACTCGCGCTCGTGGCCTAGGATTTCAAACACTTCACCGAATAGGCCTTGATTGACCATTTCGCTGCGGTGCGCGGGTTCGCGGCGCATCGGGGTGAGGCTGAACGGAAAGCTGCCGAACATGCCCCGAAGATACGTAGGTTCGGGCTTCGGTACTCGGTTAAGCATTTGCATACGTATAAAACGTACGTATGACATCAATTCAGTGTACTTTTGGCCTATGCCAGCCTTCACTACCAGCTTGCCCGACGACCTGCTGCGCGACCTCGCTCAGCGGGCTGAGGCGTACGGGCTTCCGCGCAACCGCTTCATCGAGCGGGCCCTGCGCATTTACCTTGAACAGTTGGATAAGGCCGAATTCCGCGCGTCGTACCAGCGAATGGCAAAAGATCCCGACACGCTGCAGCTCGCCGAGGAGGGAATGGCCGCCTACCTTGAGCAGCTCGGTGATGGCCGTCCAGGGTGAGCTTTGGACGGCGGACCTCAATCCCGTGCGCGGCAGTGAGCAAGCGGGGTTTTGCCCCGTGCTGGTGGTGAGCGGAAATCTGATGAACGCCCACCTCAATGTGGTTTGGGTGTGCCCACTGACGTCGAAACTGCACGGTTATGCGGGCAACCCGCAGCTGCAGCCTTCGACCGAAAATGGATTGTCGGTTCCTAGCGAAGTGCTGGTCGTTCATCTGCGCAGCCTGGATCGGTCGCGCCTAATCCAGCGACTTGGCAGCGTAGGCCCCGAAGTGATGGACGTGGTCCACCAAACCGTCGCTAAAATCCTAAAGTACTAGAACGAGATCGAGAACTCCGGCTCGACCGAGACGTCGATCGGGGCTTTGCTGACCGGGTGCTCGAACTGGATGCGCTGGGCGCATAGGTCGATTCCGCCGTCGGCGTTGGGCCGCTTGCCGCCGTACTTCAGGTCGCCCTTGATCGGGTGGCCGATGGCTTGCATTTGGCAGCGGATCTGGTGGTGGCGCCCGGTCTCGAGGTCCACTTCGACGCGGGTGTAGCGGTCACCCGCGGCAAGTACCTTGTAGTGCAGCACGGCGCGCTGGGCGTCCTTGCGGGTCGAGACAAACGACTTCTTTTTCACTCCGTCGCGCCAGAGCATGTGCTCGAGTCGGGCTTCGGGCTCGGCGGGGTGGCCCTCGACGAGGCACTGGTAGGTTTTTTTAATTCCGCGGTCGGCAAACATCGCGTTCATGCGGGCAAGCGACTTGGACGTTTTGCAGAGCACGACGATTCCGCTGGTGGGGCGGTCAAGGCGGTGCGGAAGCCCAATAAACGCCTTACCCGGCTTGCCAAAGCGGCGCGCCACGTCTTCGGCGGCCCAGTCGAGTAGGGTGGGATCGCCTGTTTCGTCGCCCTGGACCAGCAGGCCCGCGGGCTTGAATACAATCAAAAGATGGTTGTCTTCCCAGAGGACGCGGGGGCTCGTCATCAGTAGCGCTCTTGGTCGTTGGGGAAGTCTTGCGCGCGCACGTCGGCTACGTACTGGCGAATCGCTGCCGGGATTACTTCGCCCAGCTGCGCGTAGCGGCGCAAGAAGCGCGGATTGAACTCAGTGTTCATGCCCAGCATGTCGTGCAGCACCAAAACTTGGCCGTCGACGTCGGCACCGGCACCGATTCCGATGGTCGGAATCCGCAGCGCCTTGGTGACCTTGGCCGCAAGCGTCGCAGGGATTTTTTCTAAAACCAACGCAAAGCAGCCAGCCTCTTGCAGGGCAAGGGCGTCCTCGATCAGCTTGGTGGCTTCGGCATCTTCTTTGGCACGCACCGCGTAGGTTCCGAACTGGTAAATGCTCTGGGGCGTGAGGCCGAGGTGGCCCATCACCGGAATCCCCGACTGCACCAAGCGCAGTACGGTGGCGGCAACTTCGCTTCCGCCCTCGAGCTTCACCGAATGGCCGCCCGACTCTTTCATGATTCGAATCGCGGAACTCAGCGCCTCTTTGGGGTTGCCTTGGTAGCTGCCAAAGGGCAAATCCACCACTACAAGGGCACGGTCTACGCCGCGTACCACGCTGGACGCATGGTAAATCATTTGGTCGAGCGTAATGGGCAAGGTCGTCTCGTGGCCCGCCATTACGTTGCTCGCGGAGTCGCCCACAAGAATGACGTCAACGCCCGCGGAATCCACCAGCTTGGCGAACGTGTAGTCGTAGGCGGTGAGCATAGAAATTTTGATTCCGCTGTGCTTCAATTCGGCCAGCGAATGCGTGGTCACCTTCTTAAAGGACTCGGGACCGGTCTTTTTTTGCGTCGACATGAGGCAAAGGTAGGCGAGGGCCCCGCTTTGCTATCTTTGAGGTCTATGTTTCGACACGCCCTCCTCTTATTATTCGGAATCCTTGTGTTCGCCAGCTGCGACAACACCCTTGACGTCACCGCCGACTTTGAGCGCGTGCCGGTGGTCTACGGCGTCATCAACCCCAAGAGCGACACCCAGTACGTGCGCATCGGCCGCAGCTACTTGGGCGATGATGGTCCGGCGGGCGGATTTGACCACCCCGACTCACTCTACTACCCAAGCTTGGTCGCCGAACTCAAGGCCTTTGGCCCGAACGGAGCGTTGATCTTTACCGAGAACTACACCGAGACCACCGAGATTCCCAAGGACTCGGGCCTCTTTACCGGGGTGGGCCACAAAGTCTACCGCTTCATTCGCCCAGGGTTCTCAAAGCTGACTAGTCGCACCGACTACCGCTATGAGCTGACCTTGCGCGAGGCGCCAGGTGCACCGGTGCTGGCCTCGGCCTCCACGCCCTGTGTCGACAGCATCAAACTCAAGTCGCCAGGGTACTTTGGTACGTTCAAGTTGGCCATTGCCTCCAAAAACGGTTACAAGCTCGAGTGGTACCAGGCCAAAAATGCCCGGTCGTACCAGGGCTATGTGGACTTTCACTACATGGAAATGCCTGTGGGCCGCCAGGCCGATTCGGTTCGCCGCACGGTGCGCTACCCACTTCCGTACATCACGGGCGGAACCCTTTCGGGTAACGTACTCATCAGCAACACCATTGACTACCAAACGTTTTACACGTTTTTGAAGGAGCGCATCCCCGCGCCCGCCACCGGCAACGTGCGCTTCTTTCGCGGAATGGCGCTCTACCTCAACGCCGGTAGCGACGACCTCGCCACCTACATTTCGGTATCGCAGCCCTCGAACTCGATCAACCAGGACCCACCGTTCTTTACCAACATTCAGGGCGGAGCCGGAATCTTCGGCAGCAAGTCGTCAATCTTTCGTCCGTACTTGGGCCTGTCGAATCCGTCGATCGATAGTTTGGGCAATTCGAAGCTAACGTGTGCCCTGCAGTTTGCCCGCGCCTCGGGCGGAGACACCTGCGCCTGTGGGCCCCAGCGCCTCTGGGACCGCTGCTTCTAACCCGGTTCAAACTAGTTAAAGCCATGAACCGCGCCAATTCGGCGCGGTTTTTTTGTGTACCACTGCCAAATTGTCTGAATTTGGCAGGGTTCCGCCCCCGTGCCGCCAGTGGTACAGTGCTTGCCCAATCTTGGACAAATCAACACCAAAGAACTCCAAATCATGGGAAAAATTATCGGCATCGACCTCGGAACAACCAACTCCTGCGTCGCCGTTATGGAGGGCAATGAGCCCGTTGTTATTCCGAACTCAGAAGGTAAGCGCACGACGCCCTCGGTAGTCGGATTTGTGGATGGTGGCGAGCGCAAAGTGGGCGACCCCGCGAAGCGCCAGGCGATCACCAATCCCACCAAAACGATCTTTTCGATCAAGCGCTTTATGGGCGAGTCCTACTCCAACAGTGAGAAGGAAGTCGGCCGCGTTCCGTACAATGTAGTGAAGGGCGACAACAACACGCCCCGTGTGCAGATCGACGACCGCGCCTACACGCCGCAAGAGATTTCGGCCATGATTCTTCAAAAAATGAAGAAGACCGCTGAAGACTACCTCGGCACGACGGTGGACGAGGCCGTGATTACGGTTCCGGCCTACTTCAACGACGCCCAGCGTCAGGCCACCAAAGAAGCGGGTGAAATCGCCGGCCTGAAGGTGCGCCGCATCATCAACGAGCCGACGGCAGCCGCGCTGGCCTACGGCATCGACAAGATGAACCGCGACATGAAGATTGTCGTGTTTGACTGCGGTGGCGGAACCCACGACGTTTCAGTCCTCGAGCTCGGAGACGGCGTGTTTGAGGTGAAGTCAACCGACGGCGATACCCACCTTGGCGGTGACGACTTCGACGACCGCATCATCAACTGGTTGGCCGACGGATTCAAAGCCGACGAAGGCATCGACCTGCGCCAAGACGCGATGGCCCTTCAGCGCCTCAAGGAGGCCGCAGAGAAAGCCAAAATCGAGCTTTCGAGCACGAATGCAACCGAAATCAACCTTCCGTACATCACGGCCACAGCCAGCGGACCCAAGCACATCGTGCGCAACCTCAGCCGTGCTGAATTTGAGCGCCTCGTGGCCGACCTGGTAGACCGCACGATCGAGCCA
Source organism: uncultured Flavobacteriales bacterium (assembly GCA_903821715.1). Taxonomy (GTDB): domain Bacteria; phylum Bacteroidota; class Bacteroidia; order Flavobacteriales; family Schleiferiaceae; genus TMED14. Next base: position 13,234 of record CAIJMB010000051.1, on the reverse strand, counting down.
TGCAAGAGCGCCCTCAAGAACGCGGGCCTCAGCACCAGCGACATTGACGAGGTTATCATGGTGGGTGGTTCAACCCGCATCCCAGCGATTCAAGAGGCCGTGAAGAAGTTCTTCGGCAAGGAACCCACCAAGGGCGTCAACCCCGTCGTGGTTGTGGCCATTGGTGCCGCCATCCAAGGTGGTGTTTTGGCCGGCGACGTCAAGGACGTGCTGCTGCTTGACGTGACTCCGCTTTCGCTCGGAATCGAGACGATGGGCGGCGTAATGACCCGCTTGATTGAGTCGAACACGACGATTCCGACCAAGAAGTCTGAGGTGTTCAGCACCGCCAGCGACAACCAGCCCAGCGTTGAGATCCACATCCTGCAGGGCGAGCGCCCGATGGCCAAGGACAACAAGACGATCGGCCGTTTTCACCTGGACGGAATTCCGCCCGCGCCCCGCGGCGTGCCCCAGGTCGAGGTGACGTTTGACATCGACGCCAACGGAATCCTGCACGTGAGCGCCAAAGACAAGGCGACTGGTAAGGAGCAAAAGATCCGCATCGAAGCTTCTTCGGGCCTAAGCCAGGAAGAAATCGAAAAGATGAAGAAGGAGGCCGAGGCCAACGCCGACGCAGACAAGCTCGCCAAGGAGCGCGTCGACAAGCTGAACGCCGCCGACCAGATGATCTTTCAGACCGAGAAGCAGCTCAGCGAGTTTGGCGACAAGCTCGGCGACAAGAAGGGCCCGATTGAGTCTTCGCTCGAGAACCTGAAGAAGGCCCACGCCAGCCAAGAGATCAGCGCCATCGACGCCGCCATGGAGCAGATCAACGAGGCCTGGAAGAACGCTTCTGAAGAGATGTACAAGGCCCAGCAAGAGGGTGCCGCAGGCGGAGACGCCAACGGCCCTGGCGCCGGTTCAGCCAACGCGGCCGACGACGTGACCGACGTCGACTTCGAAGAGGTTAAGTAATCCTTAGCCGTAAAAAAAAGGCCGCCTTTCGGGGCGGCTTTTTTTTGCGGGGTTGGCTCGTTGGCGAGGTTGGCTCGTTAGCAAGGTTGGCTTGTTGGCGAGGCCGCCATGAACCTATAGTCTTGGAATGGGAAATAGCGCTGCTCGTGTGAGCTCGAGCGAATCTCAACTCTTGTAAAAAATGCCAGAGTTCAAATAGAGGCGGGACGTGAAGAGAGAAATTGATTACTTCAATCTAGATGCAAATCTCTCTGACGGAATTCTGCCTTAGCCTAACGCAGCACCAAAACAAGTAGCAAGCAGCCAGAAACCGGCAGCCAGTTAACCAACGAGCCAACCTTGCCAACCTTGCTAACGAGCCAACCTCGCCAACCGGCTACTTCGCCCGAAACGCGCCGTACTTGAGGATGCAGTAGATGGCGCGCACGCCGTCCTTCCAGCCGATTTTTTTGCCTTCTTCGAAGGTGCGGCCGTAGTAGCTGATTCCGACCTCGTAGATGCGGGCTTTGGGCACACGGGCGATTTTGGCAGTGACTTCGGGCTCAAAGCCGAAGCGATTTTCGCGCAGTTGGAGCGACTGAATGAGGTCGCGGCGAAAGAGCTTGTAGCACGTTTCCATGTCGGTCAAGTTCAGGTTGGTGAACATATTCGAGAGGAAGGTCAAAAACTTGTTGCCGATGGAGTGCCAAAAGAAGAGGATGCGGTGCGCGTTTCCGCCCATAAAACGCGATCCAAAGACCACGTCGGCATGGCCGTCAATCACAGGCTGAAGTAGCGCCACGTATTCGTTGGGGTCGTACTCGAGGTCAGCGTCCTGAATGATGATGTAGTCGCCGGTTGCCATTGCGATTCCCGTGTGCAGCGCGGCGCCCTTGCCTTTGTTGACCTCGTGCTTGCGGTAGGTGAGGGGCAGTGAGGGGTTGGCCGACGCATAGCGTTCGATGGCTTCTTCGGTTCCATCCTTGCTGCAGTCGTTGACGACGATGAGCTCTTTGGTCCACCCATCGGGCAGGCGGCAGTCGCGGACTTTGTCCAAAATGAGGTGAATGGTCGCGGCTTCGTTGTAGGCCGGCATGACGATGCTAAGTACGGGCATAGGGCGCAAAAGTACGGTCTACAACCTACCTTCATGTCATGAGTGAATTGATCGATTATGGCGCAGAACGTTTCGCGCGCCAAACCTGGAATGGAGAAGGTTCGGTACCGGACCTACACGGCTCTGAGCCCGTTCGATGGATCATGTGGAATGCCCCTGCGGACGAAACCGCCTTGCGCGCCGCGGTTGCCGGGTGGGGACTGCATCCGCATATTGCAACTGATTTACTTGATTATCAGGCTCGAGCCAACCTCGAGGAGTACCCAGATCACCTCTATTTGGACTTGGATGTGGTGGTGCCGCAACCCAACGAAACGCTGAAGTTTGAACAAGTCGGGCTCGTGCTCCATGCTCAAGGATTGCTGACTCTATGCCAGCCCGGACTTTTTGCGGAGGTACTTGATCGTATTGAAGTAAAGCGTGGTCTTGTGCGTGGTAAGGGTCCGGATTACCTCTTTATTCGCCTAATTGATGCTGCGCTCAAGCCCTACGAAGTCCAGCTTGATCATCTCGAAGGGGTACTTGACGAGCTTGAGACGGAGGTGGTACACCGTCCCAGCCAACGAATCGTGGTGAAAATTTTGCGAGTGAAGCGGCAGATTAGTTTGCTTCGGCGCCATGTGGCTCCGCTGAGAGAGGTCGTGAATTCGCTCGAGACTTCGACCCACGGTATCATCAAGCGAGAAAATCGACCGTACCTACGCGACACAAAAGGCAAGGTTCAAGCGCTGTACGAGCGATTGGAGGCCCAGCGCAGTCTTCTCGAGTCACTCGAAAGCCTGTACCTGTCGTCAGTTGGCCAGCGAACCAATGAAGTGATGCGAATTTTGACCGTTTTTTCAGCCGTGTTTATGCCGTTGACGTTTATTGTCGGAGTATACGGAATGAACTTTGAATGGATGCCTGAACTCGCGTGGGATTGGGGCTATCCATCGGTTTGGATCCTCATGTCTGTGGTAGCGGGTTCTATGGTTTGGTGGATGCGTCAGAAGCGATTTTGGTAACCTTCCAGCCGGTCGCAGCGAGCACTAAGCTCACGAGTGGGCTCATCCAGTTGAAGATAGCATAGATGAAGTACTCTCCAGTGGCGACACCGAGCACGCTGGATTGGTACGCGCCGCACGTATTCCAGGGCACGAGGGCCGAGGTTACGGTTCCTGAATCTTCGAGCGCCCGCGAGAGGTTTTCGGGTTTGAGTCCGCGCTCCTCATAGGCCTTCTTAAACATGCGCCCCGGAACCACAATGGCCAAGTACTGGTCTGAGGCGGTAATGTTGAGCATCAAGCTCGATGCAAGAGTTGACGAGATGAGGCCAAAGGTTCCGCGCGCGATGCGGAGTAAACCCTGGGTGAGGGTGGCAAGAAATCCAGCTGCGTCCATGATTCCGCCAAAAGTTAGTGCGCAGAGAATGAGCCAGACTGTTCCGATCATTCCGGCCATGCCTTTGCCTTTAAGTAGTTCACTAAGCATGGGGTGGTCAATGGCGATCTGTGTGCTGCCGTACATGGCCTGCATGCTGCCCTCGTACCAGGCGCTGGGGCCGCTGTGGCCGGCGATTTCGGCGATAATATGGGGCTGAAGTAGATTGGCAGCTATGGCGCCGGCTAGGGTTCCGAGAGCCATTGAAGCGAGGGCGTCGAGTTTAAGCACGATGAGTGCAATACTTGCGACCGGTACCAACAAGAGCCAAGGGCTTATGGTGAATTTGGCTTCGAGGAGGTCTGTGATAACGGCAACTTGGCTAAGGTCTCCACCGTCATGTGCCGATAGCCCCATAAACCCGAATACGATCAGAGCAATGAGCATCGCGGGCCCTGAAGTCCATACCATATGTCGAATGTGATCCATTAGTTCAGCACCCGCCATGGTGGCTGCAATGTTCGTGGTGTCGCTGACCGGCGACATTTTGTCCCCGAAATAAGCTCCTGAAATGACGGCTCCGGCGATCCATCCGGGTGCGAGGCCAAGACTTTGTCCAATGCCCATAAGGGCGATTCCGACCGTTGCCGAAGTGGACCAGGACGAACCGGTGGCCAGGCTTACGGCAGAACTTAATACCGCAGCAGCCAACAGGAAGGTCTTTGGGGTTAGCAGCTTGAGGCCGTAGACGATAAGTGTCGGAATAATTCCGCTCGCCATCCACGTGCCGGCGAGGGCGCCGACCATCAGCAGAATGAGTAGTGCTTTGGCGGAATCCGATACGGTGCCTTGGATTCCATGCCAGATGAGCGATTTGCGGTCCTTAGGCGCCAGAAGGGCGGCCACGCCAGCTGAAGCAAGTAGAATCAGTTGGTTACTCCCTTCAAGACTGCGGTCACCATAGATTTGGACATTAAAAACAAGAGCAATGATGAGGACGAGTAGGGGGATCAGGGCGCGCAGCATGGGCCGCAATATCGGGAATATGCGCGAAACGCGTTAGGCGTTTTCGAGCCAAGGTCCGAGTACCTCGACAACGGTGTCCAGCGGAAGGCCTTTGACGTTGTCAAACGTACCGTGGATGCGCTCAATGGCTAGTTGGCCGAACCATTCTTGGGCTCCGTAGGCACCCGCCTTGTCAAGCGGTTGAAACGTTTCGACGTAGTAGCGAATGAACGCATCGTCCACGCGGTGAAACGTCACCTCGGCGATGGATTCAGCCTGTGACCATTGGTGCCCGTCGGTGGCGCATACCGCGGTAATCACTTTATGTGTTTGCCCGCGAAGCGTTTGTAGCATTTCAACCGCGTGGTCTAGGTCTCGGGGCTTGCCAAAGCGACGGCCTTCAAACCAGACTTCGGTGTCTGCGGTGAGCAGTACTTCGCCATGGGTGAGCTCCGGCACGAGGGCCTCAGCCTTGAGGCGCGCCACGTAGCGCACGGTTTCGACGTCGCTCAGCACTTCAGGAGCCGATTCGTCGGCGTCGCTAGTGCGCACGGTGTACGGAATCCCCAGAACCGCCAGCAGCTCACGCCGGCGAGGGGAGGCGCTGCCTAGCACGAGCTGGCCGCGTAAGGTGTACGGAAGCTTTTTCACCAGTTTCGGTGTTCCGGTAAATTCCATGTGCCTTGGGCGCGCAGCACCTGCTCGATGACCTCGCGAACGCATCCGCGGCCACCCTCAATCGGCGAAATATAGTCCACAATGGCTCGAACTTCAGGAGCCGAATCGTGCGGGCAGCACGAGAGCCCCACGCGCAGTAGAACCTCCATGTCGGGCAAATCATCGCCCATGTACAGCACCTCTTCGTCGCGCAAATCGTACATCGCCAGCCACTCTTCGTAGGCCTCAATCTTGTGCCGAGCGCCCAGCCATACGTCCTGGACACCGAGGCCCTTCATTCGCTCTTTTACCGTTTCGGACTTGCCCCCGGTGATCGCCGCCATGAGGATGCCTTGTCGCGCGGCCACTTGCACCGCATATCCGTCTTTGCTGTGGAAGTTTCGAATGGGTTCTTGGCCCGGCCAAAGCTGAACGGTTCCGTCAGTAAACACGCCGTCGACGTCAAAGGCCATCGCTTTAATGTTTTTGAGCTTGGTTTTGTAGTTCATCGGACGTGGCGTTCAATAGATTCACTCAAAGCTTGGTATACGGCGCGGAACCCTTCTGGTAACCGCTCGAGGTGCTGATCCACGGTGCTGCGGTCGCCGCGTGCGGCGGGTCCGGTTTGGAGTGCTCGTGCATCGCCATCCGCGGCATCGCGAACGGTGTCCAAAAGCATCTCGCGGTAGACATTCGGGTCGAGTCCAACCTCGGCGCAGTAGGCCTGAAGTAGAGCCACCACGTGGTTGCTGAAGTTGTTGGCAAACACAGCACCAAGGTGGTAGCGCGCCCGATCTTCGCTGCTGGCGGAACGGGGCTCAGGGCAGCCCAGCTGCTGGGCCAGATCGCGCACCGCATGCGCGGCGCGCTCGTCGGTGGATTCGGCAAAGACCGGCACTTGACTCCACGCCACACTCGACCGAAACGAAACCATGGGATACAACACCCCCCGGGACCCCTGTCCGAGCGCCGAAAGGGGAACAGCCCCGGCGCAGTGCAGCACCACAGCGGGCGTTTCGGCCAGTGCCGCCGCACATTGGGCCACTGCAGCGTCCGGAACGCTCAGCACCACCACATCGTCAGCCGTTAAGGCACTAATGCCTGAAAATCCGCGACCCGCGACGGCAATCGCCTCAGGAAGCGCCGCGGTGAGCGCCGAGCCCACACGGCCACGGCCCACCACGTAAATCATGCCTTGGGCGCGGGTTTGGGGCCTGCAATCCGCTTGGCCACGGCAAGCCCTGAGCCAATCGCCAAGAGCACCACACCCAACCAAAGCAGATTGATGTACGGGAATATGAAGGCCTGAAGCAGAATAAATTCATCTTCTTCGGGCGATTTGCGCCAAAACTTCATGGTGAAGCGACCGGGCTCGTCTGAGACCCCGTCAAATCGAGCTTTGACGCCCAGGGCCACAAACTCGGCTTCTCCTGGAGTGGCTTGGTTGCCGCGCACTTGGTACGGAACATCGATGGTTTCGCTCCGACCGTCCATATGCTTGAGCGTCAAGCGAGCTGCCATGTCGAGCGCCGCAAGGTCGCCCGTTTCTTGCACCATCTGGGCGTCGTTGACGATGATGCTGTCGCAGCGCATCATGAACTCGTCGAACACAAACACTTCTTCGCCGCGGCCCATGGTGGCCTCCATTTCTTCGGTCCATCCGCTCTCCTTTTCTTCGGGGCTGCGCATGTCGGCAAAACTCACGTAGGTGTAGATGTCGCGGTCCCAGTAGTGCTTGGTCGACGGCTCGCGCACGTTGCCCATTCGGGGGTTGATCTGGATGTACGGAGCCAGCGCAAACAACTTATCGCCCGGCGTTTGGTCGGGATTCGTTCCGTAAAAATTGACGTCGTAAATCTGAAAATGCCCTTCGCGGCGTTCGCCCGTCCACTCGACCCAGTAGGGGTGCATCGAGACGGTGTCTCCGGCCGGAACCAAAATGTGTTCGTTGGCAGGAAAGTCCTTGTGCAAAAACACCGGATTCTGGCTAATTGCCTGCTTTTTTCCGTTGCTAATGAGTGCGCCAAGCAAAATCAACGCAAAGCCTAAGTGGGCCAAGGCGAGGCCGCCGCTGCGCCAGTTTCCGCGCAAAAAGCGCAGCCAGTAGTCGAGGTTTGCGAACGCGGCAAACATGCCCGTGAGGAGCAGTACGGTGTACATCGGCTGGTCAAACTTGAGTCCCCACGCGGCCAGCCCGCCCAGTACCAGCGTGGCCACCAGCGACGGAATCATGCGGCGCATCATAGCCCCTGGAGTCGAATCCCAGCGCAAGAAGGGCACGGCTGCCATGAACAGCGACACCACGATCGCGACCGGAATCTGGATTGAGTGGTAGTGCCTGAATACGTCGGCCGGCGGAGCCATGGCCTCGCCCAGCAATGGAATCAGGCCTTCGGGGCCAATGATTTTGTTGAGCACCGGAATACTCGTGCTGAAGCTGATTTGTACGGCGCTGAGGAGCAGCACCAGGCTGCCAATGACCAACCAGAATTCACGCGACGAGAACGCCTCATCGGCGGTGTTCTTGGGCAGGGCGCGCCAGCGGGCGACGAGTAGTACGAGGCTTCCGAGGGCAAAAAATCCGAGGAGCAGCATCAACTGGCCGTTCAGGCCGAGGTCGACAAAGGAGTGCACCGAACTGTCGCCCAGCACGCCGCTCCGCGTCAAAAAGGTCGAGTAGAGGATGAGGACAAACGTCAGCATCACCATCAAGGCGGTGAGGCCACCCGAAGTCTTTTTCTTTTTGACGATGAACATCAAATGGCCCGCGGCCACCAGTGTGATCCACGGAACGAGTGATGCGTTTTCAACCGGATCCCAAGCCCAAAAGCCGCCAAAACTGAGTGCTTCGTAGGCCCAGGCTCCGCCCATAAGGATACCGGTTCCGAGGACGCCCACACCAAAAAACACCCAGGGTAGGGCGGGAGTGACCCAGTCCAAGGGACGGCGCTCGATCCAGCCCGCCACCGCGTAGGCAAAGGGAATCAGCGTCGCGGCAAAGCCCAAAAACAGGGTCGGAGGGTGAATGACCATCCAGTAGTTTTGAAGCAAGGGATTCAGTCCCTGGCCGTCGCGAAACGCCGGAATTCGGATCAAGTAGTCCTTGATGGTGGTCCACGGAAGTCCAAGGTTTTCAGGAAGTTCACGAATGAGCACGAAAGGGCTGGAACCTATTTTGGTTCCGAAGACGAATACGCCCAAAATCATGCTGGTGAGGATCAGCTGGGCGAGGCCGACTACGGCCATGGTGCCGTGCTCCCACGAGCGGGCACCGCGAACCAAGAACCACCCGAGGACCATGTGCCAGAACATCCAGATGATGAAGCTGCCCTCTTGGCCCTCCCAAAGGGCGCTAAAGACGTACTCGATGGGCAGGTCACGCGACGAGTGCCGCCACACGTAGTCAAATTCAAACCAGTGGCTGAGAATGGCGGTCATGAGGATGCTGAGCACCCCGAGGATTCCGATGCTGTGCAGCACGAACGAGGCACGGCCCGCGCTCAAAAAGGGGCCGTGGGCAGGGCGGGGTCGACCTAGTTCGTCGGGACCGCTGCAGGCTCCGGGCCGGAACCAGTTAAGTCCGTAGAACAGCGCGGTTCCGAGGGCACCGGTAAAGGCGAGGTAGGTAAAAAAGCGGCCCGCTAAGGCCCAAAAAGTGTGTTCCCCGATGTAGTTCATTCCGCGCTAAGCTTGGCCTCGTCGGCGTACTTGGACGGGCATTTCATCAAAATATCTTGTGCAAAAAATGCGGTGTCCCCTGAGCTGAGTCCGGTCAGCGTAATCTCTTCAGATCGCTCAAAGTCAGTTGGCTTGGGTTGGTTGAAGTACACCACGCTGCGCTCGCCGTCTTTATCGACGGCCGTAAACCGGAGCATGGACGTCTCGGCGTTAAATGTAATCGGCTGGTCCAGATCGAGTTGCCCCACCACGGTCACTGTTTCGGGACTCTTTTTTTCAGCCATTTCAAACGTGGCATAGGTGCTGGCGTCCTGAATGGTCACCATCAGCGCTCCCACCAAAAGGGCGATGACCACTAAGGCAATGACGTGGTTGCGCTTCATTTATTGGGCGGATTTTTCGGCCTTGCGCAACCGAACGTCCAACCATGCCATGTACGCTACGATTCCGACAAAAATGATTCCGATTACGGAAATGACCACCCAGATCTTGCCATCGGCCCGAAAGGCGTCGGCCATTTCAACGGGAGGGCCTTGCTGTAAAAAACGTTTCATATGGGTACTACTTGCTTAAACGCGTTAAACGCACGCGGAGTTCAACAATCCAAATGCCAATTCCGATCCATCCGAGCACTGCGGGGTAAAAGACGGCACGCATTCCGCTGTCGAGGTCGTACGAACCAAAGGCGGGGTTGCCGCCATTGCCGGGGTGGAGCGAGTCGGTCATGCGCGGCAGAACTCCGATGAAGACAATCATGAGCACGAAGGCAAAAATGTTAAAGGTTCCGGCCAATCGTGCGCGCTTTTCGGGGTCCTCGACGCTGCTGCGCAGCACAAAATAGGCGAGGTAGATCAAGATGGCTACGGCGGTTCCGTTGAGCTTGGGGTCGTTGGTCCAGTAGGCGCCCCAAGTGAAGCGGGCCCAGATCATTCCGGTGAAGAGTCCGAGTGAAGCGAACACCAGCGAAACCTCAGCGGCCAGGCGCGCCTTTTGGTCTGCTTCGAGCCCGGCCTGCCCGGGGCGCTGCAAGCTCCCGATGCTGTGCCCCAGCGAAACCCCCATGAGCGCAATCATCGTGAACCACATGGGCACGTGAAAGTAGAGGTTGCGAATGGTTTCGTTGAGAATAAAAAGTCGCGGAACCGGAGCCGCCAAACCCGCAACCAGACTGTAGCACACGAGCGCTGCGGCCGCGGTTTTCCATGCGATTGAAAAGCCGTTTTTCACTGCTTCCAAAGGTAGGGCATAAGCACGCTCCCCAAGGCGAGTGGGAGACCCATCATGACGACCTCGCCAAATAGGGGTATTGCCAGTTCTGCCCAGTCTTGGTTGGCCACAGCCAGACTGCTGGCGCGTCGGGCCACCAGCACCGCCGGAAGCAGCAAAGGCAGGCTCAACGTAGCCATCAGCGTAGGGTTGGATCCGGCACGGCTCGCCAAGGCCGAAGTAAAACTCATGGTCGCCGCAAATGCCAAAGAGCCAAGCATTAAGGCCACCGTGACTTTGAGCACCGCTTCAATACTCTGTGCAGATTCCGGCATCCCAAAAAATAACCCAAAAAGCAGCAGCGCTGCGGCCGCAGTGAGCAGGGTGTGCACAGCGACTTGAAGGCTCTTCACCCCCAAAATTGCTGCGGGACTCGCCAGCTGGTTGAGGTAGGCCCACAAAGATTCCGGCTCGTGAAACGCGCGAAAGGCGGCCTGCATCGCACTAAAGAGCACGACGACCCAAAGAAGTGCGAGCCACACCGTCGGACTCGGCGACGGAGCCACGCTGTAGACCAAGTACGTCGCGACCGCGGTGAACAGGATGAACTGCACGCTCTGTGCGCGGTGGCGAAAGTCCGCCTGAAGTGCCCACCGACCTAGGGTCCACCAACGTTTCATGCCCCAAAGGTAGGCAGCGTGGTGAACCCTAACTTCGTTTTGCGGTTATACCCCTATCATGATGAAGAAACTTTTGGCCATGTCCCTACTTACTACGCTGCTTGGATGCAGCCGCTCTATGGCCCAGCCCGTAGATGCTCCTGTCGATTTCTACAGCCTTCAGGCGCGCACGCTCGATGGCGAGGTCTATGATTTTGCCCAACTCAAGGGCAAGCGCGTGCTCATCGTCAATACGGCTTCAGAGTGCGGATTTACACCTCAGTACAAAGAGCTTCAGGCCCTGTGGGACGAGGCTAAAGGCGGAAACTTTGTCATCCTCGGATTCCCCTGCAACGACTTTGGTGGGCAAGAAAAGGGTTCTGCATCAGAAATCGGCGCATTTTGCCAAAAGAACTATGGCGTCACCTTTTTGATGATGGAAAAGGTTGCGATCAAAGGCGACAACCCGCACCCCGTCTACCAATGGCTGACCAGCAAGACCAAGAATGGCGCTAAGGACGCGACGGTTCGCTGGAACTTTCACAAGTTCCTAATCAATGAAAAAGGTCAGTGGGTGAGCAGCCATCTGTCGACGGTGTCACCAACTAATTCCGAAATTCGGAACTTTGCGCTCGGAAAGTAACCGAGCATGCACGTAGATATTCTCGCCATTGGCGCCCACCCCGACGACATTGAGTTGGGTTGCGGCGGAACCTTAGCCAAGCACGTGGCCCTGGGCCATACCGTGGGCTTGGTTGATTTAACGCGCGGTGAACTGGGCAGTCGCGGAACCGTGCTCGAGCGCGACGCCGAAGCCGTCAAGGCCGCCCAAATCCTCGGGGCGTCGTTTCGTGTCAACCTCGATATGCCCGACGGCCGCCTTGTCAATGATTTTGAAAGCCAGCAGCGCATCATCGAGCTGGTGAGGGCCCACCGGCCGCGCATCGTGCTGTGCAACGCTCCGCGCGACCGCCACCCCGACCACGCTGTGGCTTCGTCCATGGCGGTTGAGGCCTGCTTCAAGGCCGGGCTGCATAAGTGGGAATCGCTAGGTGAGGACGGACAGCCGCAGGATCCGTTCCGCCCCGAGCACGTCTACCACTACATTCAGTTTTACGACCTTCAGGCGGACTTTACCGTCGATATTTCGGATTTCATCGATGCCAAAATGGCTTCATTGACTGCGCACACTTCGCAGTTTTACCAAGAGGGTTCCGACGGTCCCGAAACCGTGATTTCGTCGAAGTGGTTCTGGGACTCCCTGACTGCCCGCACCGCCGAATGGGGTCGCGTGATGGGCGTAGCCCATGCGGAGGGTTTTATTGCTCCGCGCCGATTGGGTGTGGATTCGCTGTTTTCGCTTCGGTAATCAAAGCAAGATTAGCTGAGATTAGCTCGTTAGTTCGTTGGCGAGGTTGGCTCGTGGTATCGCTTGCGCGCTCTTAAGCGCTTCGAGTTACTTTTTCACACCCACACTTCGGTAGAGTGCGGTAAACTGCTTGGCTACTTCTTCTGGCCGGAACATCTTAAGTTCTTCAGCTGTACCAAGTTCTGAGGCTAAAGGCAGGCCGTGCAAGGCGGCGATAAGGTCATTTACGTCGTGCGTTGATCCGTCGCGGGTGGTGATTCCGCTCACGTTGAGGTACACGGATTCGGGTCCGCCGCAGCGGGTGCTCAGCACATGCAGCCCGCGCTCGCGGGCTTGCCCCACCACCATCGAAAATGTTTCGCGGGGGGAATTCACTACGAGCACGTCATGGCGCCCCATCTCGGACTCGAGGTCCGTTGGTGCCATGCGGCCGAGCCACGTGCAGTTGGGGGTCGCGCGCACGAGGGGCTCAAGCGCAGGTCGGTCCACCCCGTCGCCGACCAGGGTGAGGTGGTCGAGGGGATTGCGCTCAGAATGGATCCGCCATGCCTCGAGCAAAGGGCTAATGCCTTTGGTGGCGTCAACCCAGTCGCCGATGTGGAGCACGCGGCGTCCGCCCGAATGGGGCTGGCGCAGCTGGTGGGGCAGGGGAGCGTCCCAGCAGTTGGGCACGACGTCGACGCGGCCAACCGCAGCAAATCGCTCGGCCAAAAAAGGCGAAACGGCGGTGCGGACGTTGGCGAGGCGGTGGGTCCAGAGGGTTCCGCTCGGAAGATCACCGTCGCCAAAATGCTGATGTTCAGAGATCACGCGCGGAAGGCGCTGGCCCCACTGCATGATGCTGCGCACAAAAAGGTAGGCGGTGTCGGCTCCAGAGCCGTGGACGTGAAGGACGTCTGGGCGTCCCAGGGTCAGCACGCTTCGGATCTTGGCGTTCCAGCCCTTGGGGCCAGGGGGCACCGCGGGGCCGGCCACGACCTGTACTCGGTCGAGGGGGAGCGGATGCTCGCTCCGCCCAGACCAGACCACCACGCGCTGCTGCAGCCCGGCATCGCGCAGCGCGGTGATGTGGCTGCGCACAAAGCTTCCGAGCTGGGGGTCGCCCTCGTCGGGCCACATGCGCACTACGTGGGTGACGGTCATGGTTCAAAGTTCGGTTCAAATTCCGCACAAAATGCGCCCCGTACGGACGTGACTTTTGTCATAAACTACGTCGGTGCAATTGATGAAGTTTGGGTAAATCAAACT
>CAIJMB010000050.1 GCA_903821715.1 uncultured Flavobacteriales bacterium | reverse complement strand
GAGCGCACCCGGACTCCGCTCATGGCCCTTGAAAACGTGTGCTACCGGCGCGATGTGATGGCGGTGCTCCACATGGTGCGGCAAGGAATGTTTGGTGAACTCGTTCACGGGCAAGGCGGATACCAGCACGACCTGCGCGGAGTCCTATTTAACGACGGCAAATCGCCCTACGGCAAGGGCGCGGAATTCGGTGCAGAACGCGGATACAGCGAATCCCAATGGCGCACAGACCACTACGTGAAGCGCAACGGCGAACTCTACCCCACCCATGGATTGGGCCCTGTGGCCGCAATGATGGACATTAACCGCGGGAATCGTTTGACTCATTTAACCTCGATGTCGAGCAAATCAAGGGGCCTCAACGACTACATCGTGCGCCAAGCGGGCGCCGACCATCCCAATGCCAAGGTCAACTTTGCCTGCGGAGACGTCGTAACAACTACCCTGGCCTGTGCCAACGGCGAAACCATTTTATTGACGCACGACACCTCGCTGCAGCGCCCGTACAACTTGGGATTCCGCGTCCAAGGCACGCGCGGAATTTGGCAAGACTTCGGGTGGGGCGGCCTCGACCAGGGCCATATTTACTTCGAAGATTCGATGAACCACAGCCACCGCTGGGCCAACACGGCTGAGTTGATGAAATCCAATGACCATCCGCTGTGGGCCAAGCATTCTGAGGCAGCCGCGGGCGCGGGGCATGGCGGAATGGACTACTTCGTTGACAACGCGTTCATCGAGTGCCTCAAGCGCAACGAGCCGTTCCCCTTTGACGTATACGACTTGGCAACCTGGTACGCCGTGACCCCATTGTCTGAAAAGTCAATCGCTGAAGGTTCGGCTCCGCAAGCAATTCCCGACTTTACCCGCGGAACGTGGTCGCAGCGCAAGCCCATTTTTGGGTTCTATGATCAGTACTAGCTGGAGCGATTGGGGCAGGCCCGAGCCCGTAGCGCTGACGCCCGTTTCGGGAGGCCTCATTAACGAGAGCTTTCGTGCGGAATTTGGCTCTGGCGAGTTCGTGTTCGCGCAGCGCGTCAACCGCGGCGTTTTTCGCGACCTGGATGCCATAGAGCAGAATTTAATCCTCCTCAGGGCATCGCCCGCCTCAGAGCTCGTGGTGAATCCCATTCTGCGCCGTGACGGAGGCATTCACGACGCGGGCGGATGGCGGATCCAACCTTGGATTCAGGAAGTCGCACAGCACGCAGCACCGTATGATTGCGGCCAATTTTGGGGGCGATTCAACCGCCTGTTGAACGAGCGCCCTGCGCCGTGGAAGACCGTGCTCCCTGACTTTCACAGCGCAGCACTTCGATGGGATCAATGGGCGAATGTGCGCCAAATGGCCCCTCTTGAGTATTCTGAATTATGTACTGAATTAGAGGGTCTTGCGCCTTTGTTTTTAAACTTAGAGTCGAAACTCATGCCGGCGGTTCAGCACCACGATGCCAAGCGTGCCAACATGATTTTGAGTGAACAAGGATTCCGCGCAATCGACCTCGACACCCTTCAACCGGGCTACCTCGGCAGTGATTTTGCCGATTTAGTTCGGAGCATGGCCGCAGTCAGGGCCGAAGATGATCCGAAGGGGAATTCCGCAGAACCCGAAACCGTACGCGAGTTATGGGACGGCTACGTCAATGGCTGTCCTGAAGCTGCCGTTCACGAGGACACGGTGAGCCTCATGCCCGCCTACCTGAGTTGGGTGCAAGCCCTGCGTTTTGCGACCGATGCCGCGAACGGCAGCACCTACTACCGAATTGATTATCCCGAGCACAATTGGGTTCGCGCTCAGAATCAGTTGGAGCTTGTGCGTTCCCTGCTGAAATTGACTAGGTTTACGGTATGAACATCCAGATCTCCATTGAGGTAGTCGAGCGAGCTGAACTCAGCGCCCGCCAACGCGAACTGCTCGAGCAGGCAATCGGAGCATTGGATCATGCGCATGCGCCGTATTCCGGATTCCAAGTGGCCGCCGCAGCGCGTTTAGCCGACGGCCAAATCGTGACCGGAACGAATCAAGAGAACGCATCCTACCCGATCGGAATTTGCGCGGAGCGCGTGGCACTTTCGGCGGTCAACAGTATTGCTCCGGGGGCGCGAATCCTCGAAATGGCGGTGACGTACCGCCCGAGCAGCGGCCCAGGCCACACTCCACTTGCCCCCTGCGGAATGTGCCGCCAAGCCCTTGTCGAACAGCACGTGCGGCAAAAAGACGCCCTGGGACTTGTGCTGGCCGCAGAAGCAGGCCCCGTTTGGCTGGTTGGCAACGCCAGCGACCTACTGCCCCTCGCATTCACTCCTTCAGACCTCGACTAATGTTTGCGCCTGCAGGACTCAGCATTTTTGCCGAGATGACGGCGCTTGCACAGCGTTACGGAGCGCTCAACCTCGCCCAAGGGTTTCCGGAATTTGGCCCCGACCCCGAACTCATTGCCGCCTTTCACCGCGCCTTGGACGTGGAATCCGCCCAGTACGCCCCCATGCCGGGGCTGCTCAGGCTGCGCGAGGCGGTCGCGGCCGACCAGTTGCGGCGGAATGCTATCGCGTACGACCCCCAGCATGAAGTCACCGTGGTTCCCGGGGCGACCTTGGGGATCTTTTCGGCCATCCAGGCCCTGTGCGGACCGGGAGACGAAGTCATTTTGCTCGAACCCGCCTACGATTCCTACCATCCCGCGGTGGTGATGGCGGGTGCGGTACCCATAGCGGTTCCGCTTGAAATTGCCCCAGAGAATGTCGGCATCAATTGGGATGCACTGACCGACGCAGTGACCGCGCGCACCACAATGATCGTGGTGAACACCCCGCACAATCCAACGGGAATGGTGTGGACCCACCAGGACTGGGAAGAGCTCGCAGCGCGCATTCCTGAACATGTGGTGGTTTTGAGCGACGAAGTCTACGAAACCAT
>CAIJMB010000049.1 GCA_903821715.1 uncultured Flavobacteriales bacterium | reverse complement strand
TCGGGGTAGCGAGCCGCAGTAAGTTCCTTGCTTACCGCAGAACGCTCGAGGCGCAGGCGGCTGTTCTCGGTCTCAAGCACAAATGTGTGCTCGTCCAGGTCAGAAATCTTACCGTGGACGCCACCAGTGGTCACGATGCGCATGCCTTTTGAAAGCACGTTGCGAAACTTTGTTTCTTCTTTTTGACGCTTCATTTGCGGACGCAAGAAGAAAAAGTACATCACCGCCAAAATGGCGATAAGGGGCAAAAAGCCTGCAATTCCGCCTTGGGACTGAGCTTGTAGAAATAGGTTCATGTTAGTTGGCTTTGGGGGTTACATTGGCCGTAATGGTCAACACTTTGGTACTTGGAACAGAATTGGTGGTCAATGTCACCGTTTTGCTTTGCTGGTTGGGCTTTCCGGCGCTGTTAAAGCTCACCTTAATTACGCCTTCTTCACCCGGAGCCACTGGTTCATTGGGGTACTCGGGAACCGTACAGCCGCACGATCCTTGGGCAGAAGAAATAATCAAAGGGCCTTTACCTGTATTCGTAAACTTAAATTCCGTTTCGACGACATCGCCTTCGCTGATGGTTCCGAAGTCGTGCGACTCGTTGGCAAAGGTGAGTTGTGGAAGTTCCGCACTCTGCACTGCCTCGAGCGCCATACGCTCAGATTCAGGCTTAACGCGGTCACTGGGATTGGAACAGCCCACCGCTACGGCGGCAAGGCATGTCACAAAAAGATGTGTGGTTTTCATAGTTGGTAAATTTAGGACCCAATTAGGCCTCGTCCGAGCTTTTGAATGCGACCATCTGACTTTAAATCGCTCACTACGGCATCCAGGATTCCGTTGACGAACGACGCAGCTTTAGGCGAACCGTACTGCTTGGCGAGTTCTATGGCCTCGTCAATACTCACTTTTACAGGTATTTGCGGAAACGCAACCACTTCACTCAGTGCCATTTGAACTATGGTTCGGTCGACCGGAGCCATGCGATCAAAGTCCCACTGCTTGGCTTTTTTAGCCATTCGCTCTTGCCATTCGGCCTGATGGCGCAACGTATGCAAAAAGAGCTCCTTCGCAAACTCCCCGTCCTCAGAGTTTTTAATGAGCGGAACTAGCACCGCGCGGTTTTTGCGCGCATTCTGCATAGTTTGCACCGCCATCATTTGGGCTGCATCGAGGTCATCCGACCAGTGCATATTAATCGCCTCGTAGTGCTGCTGAAGGTCTTCATTATTGGCCAAAAAGTCACGATAAAATTGACGCAAGTGCGTGATCTGGACTTCTTCAGACTGGAGCTCGGGACTGTTCCACATTAAGGTTTCACCCCATTCCGTCCAATATGCGAAGAAAATTTTACGCAGTACGTCCACCGACTCGCCCCAGTGAATGCGATGCTGTTCCCAAGCCTTTGTGATGTCATCATCTGCAACGAGTTGAGCGACAAAGGGAAGCTTTAAAAAGTGCTGTAACTGAGCCTCGCGAAGTCGGTTGGGGAACTGTTTGGATTGCTCGATTTCCAGACGCTCTTCAAGAAAGTGGTTAAAGTGCCAAAAAATCCTTAGCTCGTAGAGGTACAAGTCATTAATCGCCTTGATGCTGTCCTCGAGGCGACGCAAACCAAGTTGGGCGTCGTTGAGGTCGGACTGCACGTACGCATAAAGCGCTTGCATCGTTTTGATGCGGAGGTGGCGACGGGTAAGCATAGAACGAAATTAGGCTGCAAAAATAGCCTATTCCGGGCGTTTGGGGAAGCGTTGACGCGACCAATGAACCCCCGCGGTGTACATGAGCATCATGAATGTGCCATACAGGGCATCCTCTACTGGAATGGTTCCGAGGCGAAGACCCATATTCTCGGCATTGTTGTACCACACAATCGGTTCAGGTAAAAACATCCCAGTCAGGACTCCGTTCACGATAAAAAACGGAATGAGACCCACACCCCAGCTCCGCAAGAACGCTGCCGTCCACCAGGGACGCTTCCAGAGCAACCACGTGGAGCCCAGCGCGAGTCCTCCCGCAGCCGTTAACGTATACCAGCGATCGTGGTACACGAGTGCGAGGGTTGCACTCGCTGCAGCAATCATCTCAACGACGACAAAGGCGCTCTGCTTCGACTGGGTCCATGGGAAGAAGAGCTGTAGGACCTCATAAATAAAGAAGGTGGCCCATGGAACCACGACAAAAAAGAGCCATTCTTCGAGCGGAAGGCCCCAAAGTGACGGCCCCACCAAGTAATCATTGTTAAAGCCCCAAACTCCGCTGGCAGTCTTCACTACGTCCCAGGGAATAAAAAGGGCCATCATGAAAAGTGTACCCACGAGCAAATGCTTGGTTTGGCCGATGTATCGAATGCGCGGCTCAAAAGCCCGGGTAAACGGACCAAGAAATGTGAGCCCCATTAAGAGCAAGTAAAGGCCTTTCACGATGACCGCTCCAACTTCATTTTTCGGGCCTCTTCGCGCACCATGTTCCAGGGCACCCACAAGAGTCCAAAGTGAGCCGAGCCCTCTTTGCCCAGAGTTTTATGGTGCCACTTGTGCTTCAGGCGCACGGCCCTAAAGTAGGCGTTGTCAGTGTGGACCCACCAACGAAAGCGTTGGTGGATAAAGATTTCGTGAACTAAAAAGTACGTGAGTCCGTATGCTGCAATTCCGAATCCGAAGCCCGTAGACTCGGGTACGCCCCACATCATTCCGAGCATGATGCAGAGCCACGACGGAATGGCGAAAATCAAGAAGAACGCATCGTTCTTTTCAAAAAAACCTGGTTCCTTGGTGTGGTGGTCGGCATGCAAGGTCCACAGAGGGCCATGCATGAGGTAGCGGTGGGCCGCCCACGCTGCGCCCTCCATGAGGACGTAGGCCAGCAAAAACATTCCGAGAACTGCCATAGCACTTAGGGTAACGCGGGAAGCGCCACGGGGTTCACGCCGCGTGATGGATCGAAGCGGTAGAGCTCGATCGCCTGGTTGAACTGGCCTCCTCCGGTTGTTTGTCCCCAGTCGTAGCTGCGGCGCGGACCTTTGGTATGCTCTGGGCTGCTTTCAAGGAGCATGAGTGCAATGTCATAGCCCAACCAAGCCCAACGAGACCGTGAGGTTCCGAGCACCGAAGCGATGTGCGCGTCGACATCTTCATATTGAGCGAATTCGAGGCGGTCCGTCTGGGCCCAAATGATCGGCTGACGCAAGAGAAGAAATGCGTCGAGAGATGGGCTATTCACCGTGCTGCTCACCGTCCAAAATTCAGTTTGACTCGCAGGACGCTGGCGAAGCCCCTGCAAGATTCGAGCAGCACTGAGCACCTTGTCGTCCAGAAGTACGAACCGCGTCGGAACAAGATCGTCACCCCCCACTCTTGCCGCCAAATTGGACGTAGGACGACCATCCCACGTTTGAATCTTGGTAGTGTCCGCACCCATGGCATGGTAGCCGCGAACAAATGCCTGACGCTGAAGCATACTGGCTTTGTCGCCTAAATCAAAAATCACAGTGCGCGATTTGGGACGCGAAAGCGCATCATGCGCAGCGAGTCTGCCGAGGACTTCGGCCTCTAAAAAGCGAACCGGTGCCGCTGCAATGAGCTGCGGGAGCCCCTCAGTGCGAACCTCGCGCGAAACTGGGTTCACGACGTAGGTGGTTGCCGCAGCGTGCTTTGCAAGTGATTCACTATCCGATCCACGAAACGGACCCACCACATAGCGCACGTCGAGCCGAGCCTGTTCGTTCATAAACGCCAGTGGACTGAGCATTCGAGGTAGTGCTGAACCAAAGACATGATCGACCACCTGCCCTGTCGCTTCATCAAAATCGTAGACGTCGAGGGTAATCGGCCACTCCGAACCGGCAAACGAATCGAGCGCAGCGCGAAATCCCGCATAAAACTCCGTAGCCATAGCATTCTTGGTAATGCCAGAGCCTGAACTATCTGTCTCTACGCCAAAAGGAAGCACGACGGCCCAACGGGCTCCGCCCTGTGCCGAAGCGAGTAGCGACGCTGCGGTGCACGCGATGGTGAGAAGGTATTTTACTCCCATTCGATAGTTGCCGGCGGCTTGGAACTGATGTCGTACACGACGCGATTCACTCCACGCACTTGGTTAATGATGCCGTTCGAAGTTCGTGCCAAAAAGTCGTAGGGCAAGTGCACCCAGTCGGCCGTCATACCATCGGTAGACTGCACAGCGCGCAGCGCCACAACTTGCTCGTAGCTGCGCTCGTCGCCCATCACTCCGACGGACTTCACGGGTAGCAAAATGGCACCAGCCTGCCACACACTATCGTAGAGGCCTGCATCGCGCAATCCTTGAATAAAGATGTGGTCGACCTCTTGAAGAATGGCGACCTTCTCTGCGGTCACCTCGCCCAAAATGCGAATCGCTAGTCCGGGACCCGGGAAGGGATGGCGACCAAGGAGCTCGGGCTTGAGGCCCATGGCTGCTCCGACGCGGCGAACTTCGTCTTTAAACAGGCTGCGCAGTGGCTCCACGATTTGAAGCTTCATGAAGTCAGGCAAGCCCCCCACATTATGGTGGGACTTGATGGTGACACTCGGACCGTTCACGCTCACCGACTCGATGACGTCGGGATAAATGGTTCCTTGACCGAGGAATTCAACGCCCTGAATGCGGTGTGCTTCGCGGTCAAACACTTCGATAAACGTGCGGCCAATAGCCTTGCGCTTGGCTTCGGGGTCCTCTTGGCCGGCTAGGGCCGCATAAAACTCCGCACTGGCGTCAACGCCCACCACATTGAGCCCGAGGTGCTCGTACTGCTTGAGTACGCCCTCGAATTCGTTCTTGCGCAACAGTCCGTTATTGACAAAAATGCAGTGCAGTCGGTCGCCAATGGCTTTATCGAGCAGCACAGCGGCCACCGTAGAATCTACGCCTCCGCTGAGGCCGAGCACGACTTTTCCCCCGCCGATTTGCGCCTTGAGGGACGCCACCGTCTCGTCAATAAAGCTGTCGGGTGTCCACGTCGGAGCACATCCGGCGATTTCGTAGATAAAGTTGCGAAGCAGTTGGGTTCCGTGCTCGGAATGCACCACTTCGGGGTGGAACTGGATCGCGTACGTATCCTCACCCTCAAAGCGGAAGGCAGCCACGGGAATGCTGTCGGTCGTCGCCTCAATAACCGCGTTGGCCGGAAGGGTCACAATGCTGTCGCCGTGGCTCATCCACACGGTGCTTCCGGTAGGAATTCCGGTCAAAAGGCGCGATTCACCCGCTGACGGGTTGAGGTGAGCGCGGCCGTACTCGCGGTGCGTACTCCGAGCGACTTTGCCACCGCGGGTGTGGGCCATATACTGGGCTCCGTAGCAGACGCCCAAAAGCGGAATCTGACCGTAGAACACACTTAAATCGGGATTTGGCGCCCCTTCCTCGAGAGTCGAATACGGCGAACCGCTGAGAATGACCGCCTTAAACTTAGACTTCCAATCCTCGGGAATGTGGTGAAACGGATGGATTTCGCAGTACACATTGAGTTCACGGACCCGGCGCGCAATAAGCTGGGTGTACTGGGAACCAAAGTCGAGAATGAGGATGGCGTCGGTCATAGAGTGCAAAAGTACGGCGCCCCGCGCGGGTTCAGGTAAATTCCCACCAGGCTGATTCATCCCAAACGGCCTGCTGGCTGTAGGCATCGAGGTAGGCACGCACCGCGTCGGGACCCGCGTGCTCCACAAGATCAAAATGGGTCCAAATGCGCTCTTGAAGGATTCCTGCGGGCATCAGGGCGTCAGCGACATCCTGAATGCGGCGCAGCGCAACCGCTTCACGATGGGCGAATTCGCGGCGTACCCGTTCAACCATCCTAGCCTCTTCGGCTGCAATTCGCTGAACCCAGGCTGCCGCAGATCGCTCAAGGCCAGGCTGAGTATAGTGCTGTGCTACGAGCCGAGCAATGTGGTCGGTAACGGGGCGCTCGCGGGCGTCCGGGGCCCCTGCATTCGCAAGCACCTCGCGGCGAACGAGGTCCGGGTCCCATGGGCCCCGCAGGCGCGCAGCACCAAAAAGCTCTCGTCCTTTTTTCGCACGGGGCGGAATCCACGTTCCGCTGTGACGAAGTCGCCACACTCCATGGTCACGGCCCGTTTGAGCCCAGTACGGCACCAGCTGGTAGGCATAGGCCAACTCCCCTGCTCCGCCCGTGTACGCCGCGTTGGGCAGAATGTGCTCTTGGTAAATAGGGCGAAGCAACGCATTGGGACTCACCCGTTCAGGGTGTGCCGCTGCCCACTCTGCTACGTCACGGTCACCACCCATCGACCAGCCATCAGCACGCTGCCACTGACCATCTTCACTTCGGTCGAGGCGGAACCTTGCCCCTTCAGAGTCCAACGCAAAAAGTGCCGACGGGCGAAAGGGAACGGGCGGAGTTTGATCGCCCCAAGGTCGACTCGCTTCGCCGCGCGTGGAATACAGCGTTTGGTTGCGGATTTCGTCGTCCCACAACTCGGCCGCCGCCGCCTTCAACCGCACATCAGACGCATCCAGCACGAGCACCTCAGGGTGCCACAGCCCCATCAACTTCCGAGTGGCGTCGGCGAGGTTCGCTGACGTGCGGTATGCGTCCTCGCTTCGCTCCGCCGCCCAGCGCACGGGCTCAGGTAACGACTCGGACTTCATCCACAGGCTGATCGCATCGGCCACGGGCTGCGCCGGCATCGCCCCGCTGCGCAGGGGCGCCGCGGGCGCGCCCCAGCTCCCCTGCACCCTGCCCCGCCAAAAAATACGGCGAATCTCGTCGGCGTCGTGGTCCTCGCTCGCCATCCAAAACACGGGGACCGTCGGAACCCCCTTCTCAGTCCAATACGCCGCTAGGGCAACCGTTTCGGCTACTTTGGCGTGCACGTACAGCGGACCAAGCCCCGTCACCAACTGGTGCCCCGCAACGACCGTGACTGAATCGGGTTGGGCCAATCGCAGCAGCAGCGCGCGCTGAACCTCAGACGCATTCGGACCCGCTTGCTCCGTGAGGACTTTGACGAGCAGCGCACGTCGGTCGGCCGGAAAGCCTGCGGCCCTTCGCCGCATCACGTCGGCGTTCAAGGGTTGAAGCATCGGAGCTTCAGCCAGGCCATTGGCCTTAAGCTGCTGCAGTGCAGCGCCGATTCCGCATTCGCTCAAAGGCGCTACCCACTGACCCTTCATCGGCGCGGTTGAAGTTTACCGTTCACGTCGAGTGGGACGCGCTCCTTAAGTTCACCCATGGCGAACGACCGAAGCAAAATCCGCTCAATCAGTGCGTCTTCATCGTCGCCTTTGGGGTCGTATTCCTTGCGAATGTTGATGTCGTACCACGAACCCGTTACGCTCCAGCCGACTGCCGTCAACCAGTTGCGGTACTGGCGAATGAGCTTAAACACCGTTTGGTCGGTCTCGCGGTAGACCAACTTGCACAGAATCTGGCCTTCAGAACGAGTGAGCTTTCGAAGCTCTGCTTCAAAACGCTGCTCGAGAAAATCTTGGTACTTCTTGGTATAACGTGCCCGTTTGCGCGCCGACTTCTCTTTGGCCAGTCGCATGTTTAAAGAATCCAGGCGCTCACCGGCAGCTTTAGCGTACGGATACACCTTGAGTACGCGACGGCGCAGCAGTAGATAGCGCTTTCGCGCTTCGACGTCGGTAAACGTCGGCTTGTCCATCACCAAAATTTCATCGAGAAACACCCACGGAATCGTGTCGCCGTCGATGACCGTCCCTTGTACTTTTTTACCATTAAATGTGGTCTCGACCAACTGCGCCTGAAGCGGAACGGTCAAAGCCAGCAGCAGCAGAGCAAGCGTCCGAATCATACGCTAAATCGTGTGTTCCAGCGGCTGGGCGTACTCGGAACCTCCGGAATCTCGGGGCGGTAGCCCTCTGCCAGTGCGGCAGCCCATTCCGCGCCTTCGGCGCGGGGCTCCAGCGCTTCGGGGGTGAAGTGTTCTGCCACAAATCCCGTATCAAACTGACCGCTGACAAAATCCGGATGCTCGAGGATGAAGCGTCCAAAACGCAAGGTGGTCTTGACTCCGACCACCGCGTAGCGGTCAATGGCGGCCAGCAAACGCTGACGGGCTGTTTCACGGTCCGGACCCCAGGCAATGAGCTTGGCCAGCATCGGGTCGTAGTACACCGGAACCTCTTGTCCCTCGCGCACCCCGTCGTCGACGCGGATGCCTGCGCCTGTTGGCCGACGGTAGACTTCGAGCACCCCGGTGTCTGGAGCGAAGTTGTTGGTCACGTCCTCGGCATACACTCGCAGCTCAATGGCGTGGCCGTTGAGCTTCAGGTCCTCTTGGCGGTAGGGCAGTCGCTCACCGCGGGCGATGCGAATCTGTTCGGCGACCAGATCCAAGCCGGTAACCTCTTCAGTGACCGGATGCTCGACCTGTAGTCGGGTGTTCATTTCGAGAAAGTAAAAGGCTCCGCTCGCATCAAAAATGAATTCGACGGTGCCGGCGCCCACATAACCGCAGCTCTGCGCGGCCTTTACCGCTGCCTCGCCCATTTGAGCGCGCAGCTCGGGAGACAGAATGGCGCTCGGGGCCTCCTCAACAACTTTCTGGTGGCGTCGCTGTACCGAACACTCCCGCTCAAACAGGTGCAGGTGGGTTCCGTGCGCATCCGACAGCACCTGAATCTCAATGTGGCGCGGAGAGGTCACAAACTTTTCGACAAATACTTCTCCGTTGCCAAACGACTTAAGCGCTTCGGACGTGGCGTTTTCAAACGCTTCGCGGACTTCGGAAGCGGAATGAACAATGCGCATTCCCTTGCCCCCGCCACCGGCTGAGGCCTTGATCATCACCGGGTAGCCAATGCGGTCAGCGACCTCTTGGGCCGCTTCGGCCGTCGCTAGGGCGCCCGCGCTGCCTGGAACGAGTGGAACGTCAAACTGAGCCGCAGCCGCCTTGGCCGAAAGCTTGTCTCCCATCACGCGAATGGCCGACGGAGGCGGTCCGACCCAAGTAATACCCTCTGCCTCAATACGCTCCGCAAATGCGGCGTTCTCGCTTAAAAATCCGTAGCCCGGATGCACCGCGTCGGCGCCCGAAGCCCTGCAGGCCTCAAGAACTGCCTCGACGTTAAGGTAGCTCTGGGCGCTCGGCGCTGGCCCCACCAAATAGGCTTCGTCGGCAAAGTGAACGTGGGGCGCATCGGCATCGGCCTCTGAATAAATGGCCACCGTGTGAATTCCCATGTGACGGGCGGTGCGCATTACGCGCAGGGCGATTTCGCCACGGTTGGCAACCAAGAGCTTCTTCATAGACTACACAAGGGCTTTAGACTGCAAAGTACGCACAGGCTTCGTACTTTGGCTCCATGGAATTATACCTCGATTCGGCCAACCCCACTGAAATTTCGGCCGCTTTTCAACTCGGAATCTTTTACGGACTCACCACGACCCCCACCTTCCTTCAGCGTCAAGGTGTTGCAGACGTCGACGCCTGGCTCCTCGAGACGGCAAAGCACGTGCCCGTAATCCAGGTGGAGGCCCTTGGGAATTCCGCCGACGAAATCGTCGCAGAAGCGCACCGCTTGCTGGCCATGGGGCTAGCGCTCGAGACGACGGTGTTCAAAATTCCCGTCTCGCTGCATGGCGTCCAAGCTTGTGCGCGTCTGAGCAAAGAGGGCATTATGACCAATGTCCACCTGATTTATACGCCCCAGCAAGCCTACATGGCCATGAATTCCGGCGCGACCTATGTCTGTCCGTTGGTCGGACGCCTTCAAGATCAAGGTACAGACGCGCTCTCGCTCGTCGACGGAATCGTCGCATTCAAGGAGCGCCACGGCTACGCGTCCAAGGTGATGTTTTCGTCCGTGCGCCACAGCGAGCACGTACGCAACGCCATGGACTTGGGTGTGGATGCGGTCACGGTTCCTTGGTCGGTCTGCCAGCAGCTGCCCAACAACCACCTCACGACTCTCGGAACCGCACAGTTTGACGAGGACCACCGCCGCATGACGGTTCGCGTAGAATCCGTACTTCGTCCGACCCAGGCCATTGTTTCGCCCGATACGCCCGTGAGGGACGCCCTCGTCGCTATGACCGTCAGTGGTCTAGGTGCCGTAGTGCTGGCCGAACAGGGACGTGCCGTCGGACTCTTCACGGACGGTGACCTTCGTCGACTCATTGAACAGCGCGAAACCCTCGACGTGAACGCTCCAGTTCGGACCGTGCACAGCCTGAAAGTCCCGTTCGCAATATCAGGAAGCGCACTGCTGAACGAAGCCTACCGCCGCTTTGCGGAGACTAAAGTGGATCAACTTTTAGTTGAAGATGAGGCAGGTAATGCGCTCGGATTGATTGACATACAAGACATCAACGGCTAATGCAAATCAAAGCCCTAATCCTCGACTGGGACGGCGTGTGGACCAACGGGCGCAAGCGACCCGATGGGCAATCCGACTTTAGCGAGCACGACACGATGGGGCTCAACCTGCTGCGTTTTGCGCACTATGCCGCAACCGGTGAACTGCTTCGCGTGGCAATTGTCACTGGCGAACGAAATCCGACGGCCGAGTTCCTTGTGCAGCGGGAGCACTACGACGATTTTATCTTTTATGCTCGGGACAAGACCAAAGCCGTACCTCTGCTTGAAGCTCGCTGGGGCGTACCCGCAGATCAATGGGGTTTTGTGTTTGACGACGTACTTGACCTTGGCCTCGCAGCTTTGGTGGGCCGGCGGGCCATGGTTCAATGGGACTTTACCAAAGCGATTCAAGACGTTGCCCAAGCCGAAGGATTGGTCGATGAATGGATTCAGCCCGAGGGAGCCGTACGTCGCTGGTGCGAATCCTACGTAACTGAAATGGGTTGGCTTCACACGGCCGTGGCCGAGCGCCGCGTTTGGTCGCCGCGCTACCAAGCCTACTGGGCGCTTCGCAACGAAGTCCAGCCGACAATCACCGACTTGAGTCCGCGCTAAAGCGCAGTGCGCTTGGTGCCATGTACCGCGTCGAGCTGACCCTGAATCTGCTTGAGTCGCTCATCTTCTTCGCCTTGTGGCGCAGAAGTTTGCTGCAAGCTCGCCACCTGGTTGGCCATTTGGAGTGCGCACATCGCCAAGGCATCTTGCTTGTCACCCACGGCATAACGCTCCTCAAAACGGCTTACGGTGCTCTGAATCAAGGCCACCGCTTTGCGCACCTGCTCTTCTTCAGCGCGCGGAATCGTCAACGGATACGCACGTCCACCGATGTTCACTTTGATGCGAAGTTGGTCCTGGCTCATGGCTGAAGTTTCGAAATCACTTGGTTAATCTCTTTGGACCACGACTGCAGCTGCTTGGCCAACTTAGCTCGAGCAGCGGCATCGCCGTTAAAGGACAGCAAAAGTCGAAGTTCCTCGTTTTCGCTACGCAGCGCCTTGATTTGAGCGCTGAGTTCGCGCACTTTTCGGTCCTGCTCGGCCACCACGCCCGACTGCTGTTCGAGCTCGCCCACCGCAAGACGGTACTTACCGATGAGGTCGTGAACTTGGGCCTGAATGACGCCAATGCGATCGAGGGAATCCGCCATTGGCCAAAGGTAGCAGTTTGGCACGGGAATTTCTATCTTGGTGGAATGCCAAAAATCGCTTCGCTGCTCGCGTGGATGGTGGCGGTTCCGCTTTGGAGTCAGCTCATCGTACACCAGCCATTGGACGGGCCGCTTGCGGTTTCAGGCGAGCTCGCGGAGCTGCGCAACCACCACTTTCACAGCGGAATCGACCTTCGGACCGGCGGAGTCACCGGCAAACCCGTGTACGCCGTGGCGGACGGTTGGGTGCGCCGCATCGTCATCCGCCCGGACGGCTACGGCTGGGCGCTTTACATCGACCATCCGAACGGGTTCACTACCGTGTACGGACACTTGGAGTCGTTTAGCGACGAAATCTGGCAGTTCACCGAGTCTGAAGCCCGACGCCGCGGCAGCTACCGCCTCGACCTTTATCCACCCAAAGGAATGCTATCGGTTGACGCAGGCACTGTGATCGGAATAAGTGGCAATTCGGGAGCATCAGGCGGACCCCACCTGCACTTTGAGGTTCGGGACCAAGCCAGCGAAGAGATTTTGGACCCCTCGGCCCACGGCCTAGCCATCCCTGTTGATCCAAGCCATCCCAAACTATGGGCATTGAGTGATGGTCGCTGGCGTCCCGCTGGAGATTCGGTTTCGGTCGCATCGTGGTACGACCTCGCAGTCACGTTGCCCGAACAGGACTTTGACGTCCACGTGACCGACAGCCTTCGCGCCCAGTGGTCACTCAACCGCTGGAGCTTTGACGTTCAGCGGGGTGCAGACGCAGGACTCGCTCTGGGTTTGCACCAGCAGCAAGGTGTTCGCGGATTTCTGATTCACCCCACTCCTACCCAACCCGCCCCGGGCTGGCGGCACCATTTGGACTTCCCTCGGGCGAGTGGGCGGTATGCCGTAGCAATTCACTCGGGCAGTGCGCGTGTTTGGAATGGTGTGGTTCGCGTGAAGGAATTCGAGGACAGAGTGCCTCAACCGGCAGCGACGCTGCGCGATGGAGCGGTGACCCTTCATGTGCCCGCCCGAGCTTTTGCATGGAAACAGAATATGACACTGTCTGCCGAAGGGCGTTCGATTCGGGTGACTCCAGACGTCGCGGCAATCAAGCCGGTGCACTACGATTGGGTTCCGCACGGAATCCATGATTCGCTGTGGGACAAGACGTACTTGGCGGTACGGGATGGACGCGGTTCCGCCAAAATACCTGGAATTCGCACCAGTGACGGAGCCATTCGCTACACGTCAAAAACCTGCGGCTCCGCCGAAATACGCATCGACACGGAGGGCCCAAGCTGCCGCTTTATTCGGAGAACCCCAAGTGGAAGTGTTCTGCTCCAGGTCAACGACGAATTGGATGTGGAAGTAGTTCGCGCACAGATCAATGGCCAATGGTGCTGGGCCTACCTGGACGCCAAAACGAATACCCTAGCGGTGCATGTGGGCGAAGAGATTGGTACGCTATACGTTCAGGTTCAAGACGAGCTGGGCAACCTCACTACCTTTACTACCAACTTATGAGTCGATTTTTTGCCGCAATACTGTGGGGCGCCAGCCTCGTGCTCTCGGGCCAATCCGTGGTTCAAGTGAGCGGCGTGGTGCTGACTCAGGACTCGACGCTTCAAACGGTTCCGAACGCGCGCCTGTGGGTAGCCAAGCGCGGAACCACCACCACGACCGGGGATGATGGTTTTTTCAGCATTACGGCGGTTCCGGGTGACACCCTCAAGTTTCGTCGCTTTGGTTTTGAAGAGGAGCAGCTTTGGGTTCCGGACAGCCTGCACGGCAAGAGCTACCTCGCCACCGTGTTCATGCGCTGGAACCGCATCGAACTCGACGAAGTCGTGCTCTACCCGTGGCCACGGCCCGAAGATTTGAACCGCGAACTACTGCGCATGGAGATCGAAACGACGCAGCGCGATGTAGCGTTGCGCAACCTCGCCATTCAGGCGCTGAAAGAAAAAGCAGCGGCCATGGGAATGAGCTCCAATGAGATGCAGCGCTACATCATACAGGCTCAAGAGCAGCAGCTTTACAATTCAGGTCGGTACTACGGCAGCAACGGAGCCACGGCGATTCTCGGACGCTTGAGCGATCCATTTGCTTGGGCGCAGTTTTTTGAATCCTTAAAAAAACGCTAAGGTTTGAGCTTGCTCGCGACGGCGCTGCTCGCTGCAGCCCTCAACGACACCATTAAGCGCGGAACCCAGCTCCAAGAAGCTACGGTGACCGGCGAACGGGTGCGCACCGAGACGAGCCAAATTCGACTGAAATCCGGAACACTCGGGGGACTTGGTACGCCGACCGGGTCCGTGGAGTCGCTACTGCGCACGCTCCCAGGCGTGGTGGCGAGCGACGAGTTGAGCAGCCAGTACAGTGTGCGCGGCGGAACCTACGACGAGAACCTCGTGTACGTGAACGGTTTTGAGCTGTACCGGCCCCAGCTCGCTCGCTCTGGGCAGCAGGAGGGTTTGAGCGTGCTCAATCCCGACCTCGTCTCGTCGCTCACGTTTACTGCCGGCGGATTTCATGCGGAGTTGGGCGACAAACTTTCGTCGGCACTCGAAGTCAACTACGGACGCAGCGATTCGTCAAAGGCTCGCGTGCGCCTGGGCGGATTCTCGGGCGGAGCCACGCTGTGGCACGGAAACCTCGGGGTGAGCCTGCGCTACCGAAGCAACGTACTCTTTGCCCGCACGGGCGACGTCTCGGGTGACTTTCGCGCCGATTCACGCGATGCCCAAATCGTATGGAGCGGCCGACACGGGGCCTGGCGGCACGAATTTTTGGGAATTGCTCAGTCCAACGGCTTCAGGTTGGCGCCCACCAGCCGGACCACGGAGTTTGGAACCGTAACTCAGGTTCTGCGCCTTCAGGTCGCGATGGCGGGCACCGAATTCTATGGGTTTGAAAACGCCTTTGCTGGGTGGCGCACCCGGCGGGCGCTCGGTCAACGAAGCGTATTGGATGCCGAAGTCAGTTGGTCGCAAGCCCTTGAACGCGAGCACTCCGACGTCGAGTCGGCCTACCGCCTCGGGGACGTCAATACCAACATGGGGTCCGACCAATTCGGCGAAATCAGCTACTTGCGCGGCAGCGGCGGCTTTCAGCGCTACGCGCGCAATGACCTGTGGGTACGCGAGTTCCACAGTGCTTTACGCGGCACTCATATGATTAACGAATCCGCTCAATTGCATTGGACGGTCGGTCAGCGCGTTCAGTTTGCGCAGGATCGGGTGTCGGAATGGATCAACTTGGATTCCGCCGGCTACAGCCTTAACCACCAACCCACGCTTGTGGTGATCGGACCCAACGACACGTCGTACGTGCCCGACAGCACACTCGAACTGTATTCGGTGCTGCAAAGCCAAGGCGAATTGCGCAACATCAAGCACTGGCTCTCATCTACATGGAGCCAGCAGTGGGTTGGCCCCGCCTACAGCGTACAGCTTCGAGCAGGTCAGCGCCTCGTGCGCGACAGCCGCTCGGGCGAATGGCGGTGGAGTCCCCGCGCCTCCATTTCGGTGGGCCCGACAGGGCGCAGCACCTGGCTGGCCTACCTCAACGCGGGCAGCTACGCGCAAACGGCAAGCGTGCGCGAGCTCCGCAACTGGACGGCCAACGGACTCGAAACCGACGCCCGAATGCAGCACGCATGGCACCTCATCGCGGGCACCAAGCGCTACGGAACCCGCCTCGGGCGCCCCTGGATGTACCAAGTCGAGGCCTACCTCAAGTACCAGGACCGCGCGTTTGCCTTTGAGCAAGACGGTATGCGCATTCGCTACCTCGGAACCGATCCCGGCCTCGCCGTGATTTACGGCCTGGACCAGCAGCTGCACAGCACGTGGGTGGGAAACGCCGAGTCATGGATTTCGCTCTCGCTCTTTCGGGCCCGCGAACGCTTTGACGACGTGTGGCAACGGCGCGGAACAGACTACCGATTCGCCTTCAGCATGCGGGTCGAGGACCACCTACCTGGCCAGCCGCAAAACCGTGTGTACCTGGTCACCAATGTCACAGGCGGGTTCCCGTTCGGCCTGCCGCTTGAGAACCCGAAGCCGTTTAAGGCTCCGCCCTACCGCCGCATGGATTTGGGATTTGAGCGCGTGCTACCAACCTGGCGCGGAATCACGCCACGACTCGCCCTCGAGGTGTACAACCTTCTCGAGATCCGCAACACCGCCAGTTATTTTTGGGTCATGGACATCAGTACTGCGAGCTACTACGCGGTCCCCAACTACTTGACCAATCGATTGATTAACATCAGCCTTCGCGCTGATTTATAAGGCTTTACCGTGCGCGTCGTCGACCAACTTCCCCACCCTACGTTTCGGATTCAGTTGTTTCACTTTGGATCGAACTACCTCGTGGAAATCGAGGCTGGCCCCATGAAGCAGACGTACCGCTACCCGACCGACCGATTCCCCAGCCCCACTGCCGTGTGGGCCACGGTGACTCCGGAATTTCTCGAGCGCGTTCGCGTTCACTTCAATAGCATGTACCAGGATTGGATGGCCATGTGGCCGCCCAAAGAATAGCGCCCATAA
The DNA here is from genome assembly GCA_903821715.1 of uncultured Flavobacteriales bacterium. GTDB lineage: Bacteria > Bacteroidota > Bacteroidia > Flavobacteriales > Schleiferiaceae > TMED14. The sequence goes on along the minus strand of CAIJMB010000049.1, from coordinate 79 downwards.
AAAAAGGGAAGCCCGCGGGAGAAAACTACCCTATACACCTGGCGAACCGAAATCCGCCAACCTCCCGCGGGCTCTTTTA
>CAIJMB010000048.1 GCA_903821715.1 uncultured Flavobacteriales bacterium | reverse complement strand
AGGGTGGCCTCGGCCTTGTCGTTTAGGGTAAAGGCTCCGAAGGTTGCAGCGAGGGCTGCAGCCAAACAGAGCGCGCTCGTCAGTGACAGCTGCACGGCTTACTGGCCCTGACCGAGCGAGTAGCTCGGGGTTCCGTCAAAGCGGTATAGGTTTTCGGTCTTGACCACGTCGATTCCGTGGGCTTCGGCGGCCTTCAAGAGGTTGATAATGCGCTCTTTGGGCATCATTCCGCCTTTGGGGTTCTTGAAGCGGCAGCGCCAGTGGTCGGTGCAAAACGTTTCGGGGAAGCCGTCGGGCCACACCTTGATTCCGCGGTTCGTAATCATGCTCAGTGCGGCGTCGTCGCAGTTGATGGCTTGGATTAGAGGAGCCAAGGCATCTGCTTCGGTTCCGTGCCAGTGCACAAAGAGGTCGACGCCCTCCAATTCTTTGGTTTTGGGCGCTTTGCGCTCGTACTTCGGAATCTGAATCTTCGAGTCACCGCGGTAGCGTACGGCCTTAAGTTGGCTGGGTTCCTGGCCGAGGTTGGCGATGACGGCGTCGGCAAATTCGCGGGTTCCGACCTTTTCGCGGCTCAGGCCTTCGGTGAAGATGTCGTACGTGTGGGTTCCGTCCTCGAGGGTCTTTAGCCACGCGTTGTGCACGCGTTCAGCGACGTCGAACTGGCCGAGGTGGTTGAGCATCAGGATGGCTCCGTGAAGCAGCCCTGACGGGTTGGCGACGTTTTGGCCGGCGCGGCGTGGTGCGGAACCGTGGATGGCTTCAAACATCGCGCATTCGCTACCGATGTTAGCGGATCCGGCAAGGCCAACGCTGCCCGTGATTTGCGCAGCCACGTCCGAAAGTATGTCTCCGTAGAGGTTAGGCATGACAATCACGTCAAAGGCCTCAGGAGTGTCTGCGAGCTTAGCGGCGCCAATGTCGACAATCCAGTGTTCGTTCTCGATTTCGGGGTATTCGGCCGCGATTTCGTCAAAAACTTGGTGAAACAGGCCGTCAGTCTGCTTCATAATGTTGTCTTTGGTAAAGCAGGTCACCTTTTTGCGGCCCTGGGTGCGGGCGTACTCAAACGCGTAGCGCACAATGTGCTCGCATCCCGGACGGCTAATCAACTTGAGGCACTGCACGACCTCGTCGGTTTGCTGGTGCTCGATTCCGGCATACAAATCCTCTTCGTTTTCGCGCACAATGACCACGTCCATGATCGGGTGCTTGGTGGTCACGTAGGGGTGAAGGCTGACACAGGGGCGCACGTTGGCAAACAGCCCAAGGAATTTGCGCGTGCTGACATTTAAGCTCTTGTAGCCACCGCCTTGGGGCGTCGTGATCGGAGCCTTCAAGAATACCTTGTTGCGGCGAATAATTTCCCACGATTCGGGGTGAATTCCGGCGCTGTTGCCCGAGAGGTAGAGTTTTTCGCCGACTTCGATTTCGTCGATTTCGAGTTGGGCTCCTGCGGCCTTGAGGATGCGCAGGGTGGCATCCATGATTTCGGGACCAATTCCGTCCCCGTGAGCGACTGTAATGCGTGCCATATTCTGAGAATTTGCTACAAAAGTCCGCCTCAGTGGCAGGGGGTTTCATTTATGAATCAATGCGGTTGCATTTGATTTATTAATGAAAAACTGATGGAAAGGTTTTGGCATCCTAAGCCGTCCGCAGCACCTTCTCTAGTGCACGCCCCTTCGACAGTTCGTCGATGAGCTTGTCGAGGTAGCGCACTTTTTGCGAGAGCGGATTCTCGATGTCTTCGACGCGCCATCCGCAAATCACGCCCTTAATGAGCACGGCGTTGGGGTGCAGGTGCACGGAATCAAAAATTTTCGCAAACGTCCATTGGGCGTCGAGCCATGTCTGGAGGTGGTTTGGCGTCGACTGGGTTAGCCACAAAATGGCATTGTCGGTGAGGCTAGGGTCAACCCCTTTACGCTCGAGTTTCGCTCGGTAGTGCGGGTAGACTGAGGCCAGGGTCATGGCGGCAATGCGTTCGTCGGTGGTGGGCATGGGGCTCTGCTACATACGCCATTGATCGACATTCATGCTCTGATTGAGTATGCGAACAATGATACGGGATTGATCTTCGTCGGAAGTGTAGAAGATTCTGTGGGATTTGGGCTATTAATACTTTTTGGTATTGGCCTCCTTGATTTTCTTGAGAACCACTTCAGCATTAAAATCAGCAACCCATCCACTCTTTTCGCCACGGATTAAAGCTTCGCGAAGTTCATGGAGCTTTTTTTCGTCGGTTTGGCACGCTTCCAAGGAACGATTTGAGTTTTGAGTCATGATGTTTAAAAGTAATTCAAGAGCATCAATTAATCGATAATTTCTGCCGGGGGCCAAATTGCCGCGCATTCGCGCGGCGGACCGCTTTTGGGGTGCTGACTAGGAAACCAAACCCGCGACTCCGTCGCGACGTTTTTTCATTGGCATCCCTCGCTCAAGCGAGCTTGGCTGGGCTACCAATGAAAAAACCCAGGCCGTGGGGCCTGGGTTTGGTTTCCTAGTAGCGGGGGCCGGACTCGAACCGACGGCCTTCGGGTTATGAGCCCGACGAGCTACCAACTGCTCCACCCCGCGATATGGACGGCGAAGGTACAACATCTTTGAAAAATGCACAAGTCCGCGAGAGTCCGCCGAAAAAGCCCGACCTTTGCAGCCATGTCAAAACCCCACAAGTCTGGATTTGTTAACCTAATCGGCCACCCTAATGTGGGTAAGTCGACGCTTGCGAACGCGCTGGTGGGGGAACGACTCAGCATCATTACGCCCAAGGCACAGACCACGCGCCACCGAATTTTTGGAATTCTCAACGGCGAAACAGAGGCCTACGACTACCAAGTAGTGTTCTCGGACACCCCTGGAGTGCTCGATCCGGCTTATGAGCTGCAGGAGCGCATGCTCGATGCGGTGCGTGAGGCGCTGAAGGATGCCGACGTCTTTTTGTACGTTGTGGAACTGGGCGAGGGGCCACTCAAAAACGAGGGACTGTTTAAACACATTCAAACGACTACAACGCCGGTGCTGGTGCTGCTCAATAAAATTGACCTCAAGGACCAAGCGGTGCTCGAGGCCGAGGTGGTGAAGTGGCAAGGACTGCTTCCACAGGCTGAGGTGATTCCGATCAGTGCGCTGAACCGATTCAACTTGGACTACTTGATGTCGCGCGTGCTGGAACTGATTCCCGAGGGCCCCGCCTACTACGAAAAGGATCAGTTGACTGACCGCAGCGAACGCTTTGTGGCGTCTGAAATCATTCGTGAGCAGATTTT
>CAIJMB010000047.1 GCA_903821715.1 uncultured Flavobacteriales bacterium | reverse complement strand
GCACAGTGCCGCACTGCGGTGGAACGCATCGCCGGCCGCAAAGAAACCGAGGCCAGCGGCGGAATCACCCGCGAAACCCTGCGCGCCTACGCCGAAACCGGCGTGACCTTCATCTCGGTCGGAGCCCTCACCCACTCTGCCCCCGCCGTCGACCTCAACTTCAAAGCCCGCCTGCTGTGAAACGTTTGCTCGCACTGCTGCGTCGAAGCGCCCAAACGATCACAATCCCGCTGTTTGACGGGCTGAGCCTGTACGACGTCGCCATCTTTTTCTGGAAGGGGATCTACGAAGGCGCCGTCACCAGCCGCGCGGCCAGCATCAGTTTTAGTTTCTTCTTGGCGTTGTTTCCGGGGGTCATCTTTGTCTTTACCCTCATACCCTTTATTCCGATTGATGGGTTCCAGCACGAACTCTTTCGCCTGCTGCGCGACGTCCTTCCGCCCAACAGCTTTGACGCCGCCTACTCCACGATTACCGACATTTTAACTATCAAACGCGGCGACCTGCTCGGTATTACGGTGGCGGCTGCGCTGTTTTTTGCCACCAACGGAACCTTAGCCCTCATCGGCAACTTCGGCCAAACCATTCACCACCTGAACGTGCGCGGATTCTGGTCCCAGTACCTCGCGGCGTTTTGGCTGACCTTGGCATTGGCCCTATTACTCATTGGCGGAATCGCAATTCTTGCACTGGGCGAAGTGTGGATTCCGACGCTGATACCTGGCGACAGTGGACTCTGGCTTACCGCCTTGGCCAGGTGGGTGGTGCTCCTTGGGCTCGTGCTGTTTGCAATCTCGCTGCTGTTTTACTACGGCCCGATGCGCTCTGCTCCCTGGCGGTTTATTTCGCCCGGAGCCTTGCTCGCCACCGTCCTCGTATGGCTGACCTCGTACCTTTTCGGAATCTACGTAACTGATTTCAGCCGCTACAACCAGCTCTATGGCTCGATCGGAACCCTCATCATCATCCAACTTTGGATCTATGTGAACGCCATCGGACTCATCATAGGGTTCGAACTCAACGCGTCGATGGCTCGAGCGAAAAAAGATGTACATTCCGGCTCCTAAATATCTTAACCTATGCACTCAAAATTTCTCAGCCTGAGCATTGGACTAATGCTCAGCCTTTCTGCGCTTGGCCAAACCCCAGACGCGATTCTCGGAACATGGTGGAACGCAGAAAAAGACGGACAAGTTGAAGTCTACAAAGTGGGCGCCGAATACCGCGGCCGCATTGTCTACGTCAAAGTGAACGTCAATCCCGACGGCAGTAGTCCCAAAAAAGACAACCTGAACCCTAATGAAAAGCTCCGCTCGCGTGTTCTGATGGGAACCACCATTTTGACGGGGCTCAAATTTGACGCCGGCGACAAAGAGTGGGCTGAGGGCACGATTTACGACACGAAGTCGGGCAACACCTACTCATGCTACGCCAAACTAAATTCAGACGGCACCCTCTACTTCAAAGGGTACATGATGGGCATGCGCTTCATCGGGCGATCCACGACGTGGACCCGCGTGAAAAAGTAGGCTAACGGCTCCTCAGGTAGGTAAACTCCTCGTAGTGTGCAGAGTGCGCTACGAGCACATAACCATTTGCTGCGAGCGCTTCATGCACCGCCTTAGATGGGATTCCATCAACCCAGCGGTCGTGAAACTCAATGAGAATTTGGCCGATCTCGATTCCGTCTGCAAGAAGTGCAGGAAGGACTTCGTACTCAGCGCCCTCGATGTCAATTTTCAGAACATCCAAGCGAGTATGGCCCAATTGCATCATGAGATCCTTAAGCGTGCTGAGCTGAACCTCGATGGGTCGGGTGAGCGTTGATTGCACTGATGCATTGAGACTTCCGCTCGTCGCTTTCTCGGATTCAGGCAGGTGAAAGGTCGCCGTACCGGTATAGGTTCCGAGTCCGATGGCATGAAAATCCATAAAATCAACATCGGACTGGCGCTCAAACCACCGTTTTGATTTCGGCGTCGGATCAAAGCCAAATACGCGGCAACCCCATGCGCGGTGAATGGCTCGGTCAAAGCTGATGTCTTGACCAATACCCACTGAGTAGACCACGGAGTCCTTGCCCTTCGAAGGCGGGATGGCGTAGAAGCCGCCGTAGCTGTTGCCGTACCATGTGGCACGATCGTCGGGATGCACCACAAAATGAGCAACCTCTGAGCGGTCGAGGCTGCGCACGAGTTCTGCATTGCGCGCTCGAGCTGCGCGGTCCTGCTTCGTTGCGGTATACCAGTCCTTAAGTCGTTGAATCATGATGCAGAATAGGGTTTATCCGAAGATCTGAATGCGTTTGCGGATCCAGTTTCCGCCGACAAAGGTGGTCGCAAAATAGAAGACTACCGCAAGGGACCAATCTGACCTCAGAAAGTGATGGCGGGCTTTTGCAAATTCACCAACGGTGTACCAGTACCGACCATAGCTCCCATGCCAGCGGGCACGGGACACTTTGACTTCTGACGGGTAGCGCGCTGCCAACTCATTGAGCGTCTGCATGGCAAATTCAAAATCGCGAGCGCGGTAAGTCGAATTGAGTGAGAGGTTGCTCCCCTCAACGTGCCGAATGAAGAGTGGACGGCACACTTCACGGGTAGCACAACCCTCAGTAACCCTTAAAAGCCAGTCAAAGTCCAATTGGCCGTGGACTTCTTCAAAAAGGACGTGCGCACGATCTGAGCGGAGCAGCAGTCCACCGATGTACATATTCTGACCATTTTTTTGGCGCAGCAAGCGCTGTGTAAAGGCCACATTAGGGGCAAAATCCCGTACCCCATGAGTGCACGAACGAACTTGATCTTGGCCTAAAGACGCGTTGCGCAAAATGAACCCAGAACTCATAATTGGCACCCCAATAGCCTGCTGCAGTAGCGCTTCAAGGCGGTCCACGACCCATTCGTCGTCGTGGTCGGCGATTGAAATCCAGTTCCCTTTTGCCTGGCGAAGACCGCAATTCCGGCCCCAATTAGGCCCTCCGGAATTGGTGGTGTTCACCACTGCAGCGATGCCCCGCTCTGCGAGAAGTGCCACTGTCTGGTCGCTTGAACCATCGTCGAAGGCAAGAATTTCAAGTTCAAACTGGGTTCCGAGGCCTTGTTGACCCAGAATTGAGTCCACCAACCGTAGAATGGTGCGTTCGGATTGGTAGGTCGTAATTATGACGCTGATGAGCGGAATCGAGTTCATGACGCAAACCGAGCGATGAGGGACGGGACGCGAAGGTCCGGAGCAAAATTCAGTAGTGCATTGGCGACCACAAACAACGCACATTGTGCACCGAGCTCTAATCCGGCAACCGACCAAACGCCCCAGCCGAGACCTGGCAGAAGCCAATGCAGCATGGCTGCGGCACCCACCCACGGAAGGAACCTCCAAAACGTTTGGTCAAAAGCTGATATCTGAAACCACCTCCAAAGCTGGAACATTCTAAAGCTGTTGTAGATGACCGCGGCGGCAAACAGCGACCACGCCATTCCGAGTGCACCCCACTGGGGCACGGCCCACGCGGCAAACCCAACCGAGAGCACAATCATGATGACGTTGGCGTACCAGTCATGGCGAAACTTTTCGCTGGTAAGCAAGACCATACCTGTGGCACCCGTGGCGATGTAGATCATTTGGGTTGCGCCAGCCACCGCGGCAATGATGGGTCCACGGTCTTGATAGGCCGTGGGTAAGAGCGTGTACAAAGCAGGTAGCACCGCGAGAATGAGTGCATACAAAAGAAGGCTCAAGCCCCATTGGTTCCGCGAGCTTCGAAACATGAGCGCTCTAAGCTCCGTACGCTTCCCTTCGGCCCAGTACTGCGCGACAAAGGGGCGAATCGCCTGATTCATGGACTTGGAGGGGACACCAAGTACGATTCCAATTTGAAAAGCGATACTGTAGCGCGCCACTTCATCGAGACCAACCCAGCGGCCCAAAAGCAAAATATCCAACTG
>CAIJMB010000046.1 GCA_903821715.1 uncultured Flavobacteriales bacterium | reverse complement strand
GTGCCGAATCCAAATGGCTTGGAGTTTCTCTACAAGGTTCATGCGCGGCGGTAGGTGTGAATTCCGTCGGGCGCGTGCACCTCGACCTCGGGGGTTGCTGAAGCCTCCACGCGGCCTACGATTTGGGCATCGACGCCCATGTGCTTCGAAATAGCGATGACTTGCTCTGCTGCCTGAAGGCTGTCAACGTAGAGCTCCATCCGGTGGCCCATGTTAAATACTTCGTACATCTGGCGCCACGGGGTCGCGGACTCATTTTGAATCAGGTCAAACAAAGGCGGAACCGCAAACAGCTGGTCCTTGACCACTTTGCCCTGCTTGAGAAAGTGCAGCACCTTGGTCTGAGCGCCGCCGCTGCAGTGTACGGCTCCACGTAGCTGCGCTCCGAGCTCTTTAATAACCGGAATCATCACTGGAGCATAGGTGCGAGTGGGCGAAAGGACCAATTTACCGGCGTCAAGCGGGCTTCCTAAAACGGTATCGGTGAGTTGCTTCGTTCCGGAATAAACGAGCGCAAGGTCGGTCTCGGGAGCGAAGCTCTCAGGGTAGCGAGTCGCAAGAATGCCACTGAATACGTCGTGCCGCGCTGAAGTGAGTCCGTTCGATCCCATTCCACCATTGTATTCGCGTTCGTAGGTGGCTTGGCCGTATGAGGCTAGGCCCACCACGTACTGGCCCGGAGCAATGTGTGCATTGTCAATCACGTCGCCGCGTTTCATCCGTGCTACTACCGTACTGTCGACAATTACTGTCCGCACGAGGTCGCCCACGTCGGCCGTTTCGCCGCCCGTACTTTGAATGTCCATTCCTGCGTCGCGCAGGTCCTGAAGTACGGACTCGGTCCCTTCAATAAGCGCTTTAATTACTTCACCCGGAATCAAGTGCTTGTTCCGACCAATAGTCGAACTCAGCAAGATGGGCCCCGTAGCCCCGACACACAGCAAGTCGTCGGTGTTCATGACCACGGCGTCCTGGGCGATTCCGCGCCACACGCTGAGATCACCAGTTTCCTTCCAATAGATATAGGCGAGCGACGACTTGGTGCCTGCACCGTCAGCGTGCATCACCAGACAATGATCCGCAGAACCACTCAGTGCGTCGGGAACAATTTTACAAAACGCGTTCGGAAACAGCCCTTTGTCGATTGCGGCGATCGCTTGGTGAACTTCTTCTTTGCCTGAGGAAACGCCTCGGCCGGCGTATCGGTTGCTCGAACTCATAGGTGCAAAAATAAAACTTCCCTCCGGCTCAGGCCGAAGGGAAGCTCAAAGGTTATCAACGCTACTTCGTGCGAATAAAAGTTCCGACGGGAGGCTCCACCTTCACCCATTCAGGGTTGAGTTCGCGGAGATCCTTCTCTTTCACACCAAGCTCTTTCGCAAGAGTCTTCCATGTCTCACCAAGATTAACTTGGCGGTGATTGGCGTCAAAGTCAGCGTAATCTCCGTTCGGAGTCACTTTCAAAATCATTCCTGGTTCGAGGCGCACACCACGTAGGCCACCGTTGAGTTTGCGTAGATCTGTGATGCCCACATTCGCATTGCGGCAAACCGTCGCAAAACTCTCCTTGTCGCCAACAGTATACATTTCACCCTTCACTGGCTTCGCGGGCTCAGCGTTCTTGGCCTTCTCTCCCATCTCTTCAGCCAAGGCTGCAGTATCGACGGGCGGAGTATAGTCGTCACGGATTACGCGGAAGTCAGTGCGGCGGTTGATTTGATTGGCTGTCTCCTGCTGTGCTGAAGGCATCTTGCGGATGTTGGACTCAGTGAGCACGGTTCCGACCGTAAACAGTTCTTTACCCAATCCTTTGTAATTCTGCGGAATCTCAAACGGCTGGCTTTCACCCATACCCAGTGACACGAGGCGCGCTGGGTCGATGCCCTTACTGATGAGGTACTTCACACAGGTGTCGGCACGCTTTTGCGAAAGAGCCTGGTTCTTGTCGTCGGCATCACGGTAGTCCGTGTGCGAGCGGAGCTCAATGACAATATTCGGATTGAGCGCTAGCGTACGGTAGACGGTATCGAGGGCCGCACGCGACTTCTCATTGAGGTCCCACTTGGCGAGCGCGAAGTACAGCTCCGGAAGGATTACCGGGTACTCAATCGGAGCCATCGTAGCCGAAATATCCATGGTGTGGCGGAACACGTTTTCGTTCTCTACAAACACGAAGTTGTCGAGGTTTAAGCCGAGAGTGTTGGCCTTTGCTCCACCATTCAAGTACTTTTTCTTTTCGAATGCAAACGAGTAATTGACGTCGGCGGTCAACTTTTCGTCGATCAGTTCAAACTTGCCCAACTTGTCGGTCATTACGGTGGCAGCAAAGCCGTCGCTACCCGAAATTTTAACCGTCGCATTGCTGAGCGGAGTTTGGTCCTTTTCGCTCTTAAGGGTGCCGCGCAGACCGTACTTCAATGGAACCTCGTAAATCGTCCAGATATCGTCGCCGCCGGTTCCGCCCTCGCGGTTGGTCACGAAGTATCCGTCTCGAAGTCCACCTGGGCGAAGAATGACGTTGAGGTCATCTCCCGAACTATTGAGTGGGAATTTTAAGTTCTCAGGCGCGCCAGTGGGTAAGCCATCTTCACCCACGGGCACACGAAAGAGGTCGAATCCTCCCATTCCGGGTAGGCCATCGCTCGAAAAGTACAAGAATCCGTCGTCGTGGATAAAGGGAAAGAGCTCGTCTCCCTTGGTGTTGACTAGGGCGCCCAGGTTCACTGGATTGCTCCAGCTGCGGCGGCGCTTGTCGTACGAAGCCACCCACAGATCTTTGCCCCCGACGACACCCTCAAGGTCGCCTGCAAAGTAGAGCAACGTCTCGTCCGCATTAATACTGGGGTGCCCAACCGACCGAGAAGAGTCGCTTGTCAGTACCACAGGGGTAGGATCTTGCCATGTTTGGCCCGCACGGCGTGTCACGTAAATGGCGCAGCCCAACTGAGCACGCTTGACGTCCATACAGCGAGTAAAGTATAGGTTGCGGCGCTTGCCGTCAAACGCGGGAGACCCCTCGTGGTCCATGGTATTGATTACCTCTGGAAGGATCTCAGGAGCTGAAAACTTCTGGGACCGTGCTGCGGTGGGATCGACTTTGGATGCACCACCCTTTTGCTTTTTGCCGCCTCGGGCTGAACCGTCCGCATTGAGGCGCTTCGTCGCATAGATGTCTGCGAACTGCTGGCCAGTCCAGCCATCTTTGCGCTTGCCAATGCCCCCTTCTCTTGTGGACGAGAACAGGAGTTCTTCATACGAATCTTGACGACCGTCGAAGGCTAATCCGTACTCGTGGGCCTTTGTATTCAAATCAGTAAGTGGCCCCACTTGGTAGCGTGTAGTCGCTGCCAACCAAGCGACTGCAGCTTTGGAACTCTCGATTCCTTGCTTCGCGCGGTCGTCACCCGGAAACACTTTGGCCATGTCTTCGTAGGCCACAAGTGCATCACTGTACTTGTCTTGGTACTTGAGCATTTCTGCAACACCCATATAGGCCTCAGCTTGACTGTACCCAGCCTTAATCGCACGACGGTATTGAGCCTCTGCGGCTTTGTACTGCGCGGTGTAGCGGTAGCATTCCCCAAGTCGGTAGCTGATTTCAGCCTTTTCGGTGCGCGACTTGACCTTGCTGTACGCCTTGCGATAGATAGCTATAGCCTTGCTGTATTCTTTGCCCAAGTAGTAGTCGTCGCCTTGACGGGCAATTTTGGGCCGCTTGGGGGCGTCGTCTTCGGATGGTTTTTGGGCCCACATTGGCGTGGCCACTACCCCGAGGGCAAAGGCTAAACCGAGCGCAAAATGAGTTCGTTGTGTCATGAGGGTGGTGGCGTTTCAGGCGCTGAAGTCACGAAAATAACAAATGCTAGCGGATAAAACGAGAAAAGCCCCTCGCGCGCCTGCACGAAGGGCCACATTTCTCAGATTTTTTTTATTCTAGCGGATGTAAAGCAGTTCGCGGTACTTCGGCAGCGGCCACGTCTCATTGTCTACAATCAACTCCATTTTGTCTACCTCGTAGCGAATCGAAGACAAGAATGGCTTCACGGTATCGCAGTACGCCAAGGCGCGCTCACGAGCAGACTCAATGGTATTTGCCTTTTTGCGAGCCTCGGTCATCTCTTCAACAAAGCGAAGCGCTTTTGAAATGCGTTCGCTAAGCTCTTCAATAATGTCGAGCTGCTCTTTGCACGTCTTCTTAAACGTGGCCTCGGGAAGCAGGGCCTTGAGGCGAAGCAAGTTCTCACTCATCACACTCTGGTACTTGATTGCCGACGGAATGATGTGGTTGTGAACCAAGTCACCCAGGGTACGACTCTCAATCTGTAGGTGCTTGAAGTACTCCTCTTGAAGGATCTCGTAGCGGGCATGAAGCTCAACTTTACTGAGGACTCCGTGCTTCTCAAACAAACCCTCGGCATCTTTGGTCACCAAAAAGTCCAATGCACGCGGCGTATCTGGCGTATTCTTGAGGCCGCGTTTCGCAGCTTCATCCTTCCAAGCTTCGCTGTAGCCATCGCCCTCAAAGCGAATCTTCTTCGATGCCTTGATGTAGTCCTTGAGCACATTGAAGATGGCGTCGTCCTTCTTCAAGCCTTGAGCAATTTGGGCATCGACATCCTTTTTGAACTGAATCAGCTGGTCTGTAACCATCAAATTGAGGGTAGTCATAGCGTGCGAACAGTTGGCAAGTGAGCCCACCGCGCGCAATTCAAACTTGTTGCCTGTAAAGGCGAACGGCGAAGTGCGGTTGCGGTCCGTATTGTCCAATAGAATTTCTGGGATCTTGCCCACGACATTGAGCTTCAACTCAGTCTTTTTCTCAGGCGACATTTTACCGCTTTCAAGCTTCTCGAGCTCGTCGAGTACCTCTGTCAGCTGGCTACCGATGAACACCGAAATGATTGCCGGCGGCGCCTCATTGGCTCCAAGACGGTGGTCGTTGCTGGCGGATGCAATGGCAGCACGAATTAAGTCTGCACGGTCGTGCATCGCCTTAATCGTATTCACGAAAAAGCTCAAGAACAAGAGATTGCGCTTCGGTGTAGAACCGGGCGCGAGAAGGTTAATTCCAGTATCTGTAGCGAGCGACCAGTTGTTGTGCTTGCCCGAGCCATTGACTCCCGCAAACGGCTTCTCATGCAGAAGTACCCGGAAGTTGTGGCGCGAGGCCACCTTGTCGAGCAAGTCCATGAAGAGCGAATTGTGGTCTACGGCCACGTTGGCTTCTTCAAAAATGGGCGCAAACTCAAACTGACCGGGAGCAACCTCGTTGTGGCGGGTTTTTACTGGAATTCCGAGCAGGTGGCTCTCGAACTCAATCTCGCGCATGAACTGAATGACGCGCTCGGGAATGCTACCAAAGTAGTGGTCCTCCATTTGCTGTCCCTTTGCCGGAGAATGGCCCACGAGAGTGCGGCCCGTCATCACAAGGTCAGGGCGCGCATGGTAGAGCGCCTCATCAATCAAGAAGTACTCCTGCTCCCATCCTAGAGTAGCATGTACCTTGCTAATATTCTTATCAAAGTACTGACACACAGCAGTCGCCGCATGATCTACTGCCTGAAGCGATCGGAGTAACGGAGTTTTGTTGTCCAACGCCTCACCCGTGTAGGCCACGAATACGGTTGGAATGCACAGGGTGTCTGCAAGTACAAATGCGGGAGAGGTTGGATCCCACGCGGTGTAGCCGCGGGCCTCAAACGTATTGCGGATTCCACCGTTGGGAAAACTCGAAGCATCGGGTTCAGCTTGAACAAGCATTCCACCATTGAACTTCTCAATGGCGTAGCCGTCGGCCGTTGGCTCAAAGAACGCATCGTGCTTTTCAGCTGTGGCGCCCGTCAGTGGTTGAAACCAGTGCGTGTAGTGGGACGCGCCCTTGGCCATTGCCCAAGCCTTCATCGCGGTCGCAACCTGATCTGCGATGGCACGGTCTATTTTGTCCCCGCGATCGATGGCCTTCATGACCGATTCAAAAGCCTCTTTGGGCATGTACTCTCGCATTGCCTTTTGGTTGAAGACGTTAGCTCCGAAGTACTCGGAGGCCTTCCCTACGGGCTTGGCAAACACTGAAGGTTTGTGGCTCAAGGCCGCCTCGAGGCCTAAATAACGAGAAGTGGGCATAGCAAATTGGTTTTTGATGGCACAAAACTACCAAAAATCCGCAACTATCTCAAATAAAAACTATGCTTTTTTATCAACACCCCCTAAATTAAGGGGGTGTTGCGATAAAAAACTACTTTTTTCGAGAGACTACCCCCTCAATGTCACTTTTGACCTCTTCAACTGCCTTCGAAACTTCTTTGATAACCGGTTGGTCTTCGGCCATCTTGGACATTTGCTGAGTGAGGTCGGCCTGGGCATTCTTGACCGTGCGAATTCCCTTGGCGAGCGAACGCACAAATCCAGGAAGTCGATCAGGGCCAAAAAGCATCAGCACCGCGAAAAGCAGTATGAGTACTTCTCCGGTGCTGATGAAAAGAAATGACATATTCCTACTTTTTGGACGTGTCGTACAAGATGGGCGACGCAATAAAGAGCGACGAGTACGTACCAACCACAATACCAAACAAGATGGCAAATATGAAGCCACGAAGAACTTCGCCACCCAAGAAGAAAATCACCACTAGTACCACAATGGTCGTCATTGAGGTATTGAAGGTCCGGCTTAATGTTGCATTCAATGCTTCGTTCACCACGCCTGCGGTAGGTTTGGCTTTGGGTCCAAAGCCGATCATTTCTCGAACACGGTCAAATACAACCACCGTGTCATTTATCGAGTAACCAATGACCGTGAGAATTGCCGCAATAAACGCCTGATCAACCTCAAGCGAAAACGGTAGAATTCCATCGAACAAAGCGAACGCTCCAAGTGTCAAGACCACATCGTGCATCAAAGCTACTACTGCACCTAATGAGTACTGCCAGCGACTAAAGCGCACGAGGAGGTACACAAAGATTCCAAGTAGCGAAAACAAGATCGCCCAAACTGCAGAATTTGCAATGTCGTCCGCCACGGTAGGGCCTACTTGACGGTATGACACAATTCCCAATCCTTTTTCACCGGGATTGTCAAATTCTGTCGCCGTCGGAGGCGTTGTGTACAGACCTTTAACTCCGGTGTACAGCTGCGCGCGCAGGGCCTCTTCGACCTCTGAACCCGATTCAGCAATTCGGAAGTTTGTGGTGATCACAACTTGTTCAGGAGAACCCAAGGTCTTCACGATAGGAGTAAATGATTTGCCATTGGCATCCACGAATACATCCGACAAGCTCGAACTAACTTTTGACACTTCTACTGGCTGGTCAAAGCGAACTTGATAGGTCCGACCACCCTCAAAGTCAACTCCGTAACTCAATCCTTTCGTAAACAGAGCGACAATACTAATGACGACTAAAATTCCAGAAATGAGGTACGCAGGCTTG
>CAIJMB010000045.1 GCA_903821715.1 uncultured Flavobacteriales bacterium | reverse complement strand
GTGCGCCGCCCCGACGCCGAGTCACTGGCCACCTTGCTCGCTGGGGGACCGCTGCGCATGGTGTTACGAAATCATGAAGTCGCCCAGGTGCTGACGGCACCGAACTAACTTAGCGGCATGAAGACGAAGCCGCTGATTTCCATCGACGAAGTACGCGGCTTTTTGGGCTGGCCGCCTGCGGCACGCCCGCTGCTGTGGCTGCTGTTTGCCGTGCTAGGTTGGCACCGCCTCAACCGCGTCTATGCCCGCTATGCCGACCGTCAGGGTCCTGAATTTGCGCGAGCGTTGCTGGCTTCGCGCGGAATCAAACTCCGCTACTTCCCCAGCGACTTAGACCGCATTCCGCGTTCGGGCGGAGTCGTGTTCGCTGCCAACCACCCCCTCGGAGCCATGGACGGCCTCGCCCTGCTGCACACGATTGCGGCCGTTCGCCCCGACGTGCGGCTCGTTGGCAACGCCCTGCTCGAGCGCATCGAACCGCTGAAGCCCTACTTGATTGGCGTGGTTCCGTTTGAGGGTGCGCACCGCAACCCCGTGGCCTCGGGGCGTGGACTCCTCGAGGCCAAACAGTGGGTCGAAGAGGGCGGAGCCCTTATTCTCTTTCCCGCCGGCGAAGTGTCGTCATGGTCGCCCTGGCGCTGGGGCGTGCACGATCGCCCGTGGCCTCGAGCCAGCCAGCGTTTTTTGCACGAAGTCAAGGCTCCCGTAATGCCGGTCGACATTCGGGCCTCGCTCTCGTGGTACTTCTATGTGCTCGGACTGCTGGGGTCGTGGATGCGCACCGTCCTTTTGCCCTCTGAAGCGGTGCGCCCGCGCTGGTTCTTTAGCATTGACTTGCGCTGGGGTAAGCCACTTAAGCCCGAGTCCGCCCAGTCTGCCGAGGAGTTTGCAGATGCGGTGCGCCAGCGCCGCAGGCAGCTGCGCACGGTCAAGCCCAAAAAGGCCCGCCGTTGGAAGTTCAAGCTGTTCACCCTGCGCCGCCTCGAGCACATCGCGCCTGCGGGATCTGCCCCTGCAATTGCTGCGGAACTCGCTGCGCTTCCCGACGATGCACTGCTCACCCGTTACCGCGACCTCGCGGTCTACCTTGCCAAGGGCGATGTGATTCCCGCGGTGGTTCAGGAGCTGGGTCGGCTACGCGAAATCACCTTTCGGGGCGTAGGCGAGGGCAGCGGCAAGGCGCGCGACCTCGATGAATTTGACGCCGCCTACCACCATCTGGTGCTTTGGAACGAGACCGAGCAGGCCATCTGGGGCGCCTACCGCCTGGGTCTTGGTTTTGAACTCTACCCCCAGGGCGGAATCCGCACGTTCTACTTGAGCGGATTTTTTAGGATTCGCCGCGAAGCCCATCCGTTTTTTGCCCAATCGCTTGAAATGGGCCGCGCCTTCGTCGTGCCCGAAGCCCAGCTCAAGCCCATGCCGCTCTACCTCCTGTGGAAGGGAATCGTCCACGTTCTTTTGCGCCACCCGGGCAAGCTGCGTTATGTGGTGGGTTCCGTGTCGGTGTCCAATAGCTATTCGCGCCACAGCCAAGCGGTGATGCTCGGATTCTTAAACCACCACTTTAGGGATGCCCATTGGGCGCGCTACATCTTGCCGCGAAAGCGGTTCCGCCTAAGGTTGCGGCCGCGCGACCGCGAGCTGATTGCCCACAGCGAGCCCGCCGACATGCAGCGCTTTGACCGCTTGATCGCCGACATTGAGCCGCACAATCTGCGCTTCCCCGTGCTGATCAAAAAGTATGTGGGTCAGAACGCCAAGGTCATTGCCTTTAACCGCGATCCGGAATTCAACACGGTCGACGCCCTAATGTACATGGACGTCAGTGATTTACCTCAGGACACGCTCAAGCCCGTGCTTGAAGAGCTCGAAGCGGCTCAGTCCCAGGTGTAGATGGAGTAGTGGGCTCCTACGCGGAGCTGTACCAGCGCATCGGCACCCTCTTGGGTGGGGCGCGTACATCCTGCGAGCTGGTCGCCCGGCACGGCATGTGCGCTCGCTTCCACACACCACGACCAGTGCTCGCTCATGCGGTGTACGACGCCG
>CAIJMB010000044.1 GCA_903821715.1 uncultured Flavobacteriales bacterium | reverse complement strand
GAACGCCTCATCGACCTTATAATGATGGCCATCTTGCTCGGAATCACCGTGCTACTGACTTATCCCGAGCTGCAAAAACTCCTTGCCAGTACCCAATCCGCCCCGAGTGGCGACGAGAGCGGTTTTCCGTGGATTCCCGTGATTGGGCTCGCCCTTGCGATCGCCTCCTGGCTCCTTCGCCACCGCTTCTTTGAAACCGCTATTGGCCAGCGTGTTCAAACGTTTTTACGCGGCCTCGCGCATGGTTTCACGAGCATTACTCGCCTTCATCGGCCGTGGGCATACCTCGGGCACACCCTGTTTATTTGGGGCGCCTACTTTGTGATGGTCTACGTTTGCTTTTTTGCCTTGCCCTCTACTGAACACATTCGCATCGACGAGGGTCTATTCGTAATGATGGCCGCGAGCTTGGGCGTAGTGATTCCCGTTCCGGGAGGTGTCGGTGCCTACCACTACCTAGTTGCTAAGGCACTAGAGGTGATTAGCATTCCCTACGTCGAGGGCCTCGCGTTTGCCACACTCGTCCACGCAGCACAGGCCTTGATGCTCATGTCTACGGGCATCATTGGGTTCATCGGCCTGAACCGTTTTAAAAACGACTAAGCCGCGCCGGGTGCGTACCTTGGCGGAACCATGGCCAAGACCAAAAAAGCCTTTGTTTGCCAGTCCTGCGGAACCAGCTACCCCCAGTGGGCGGGGCAGTGCCGCAGCTGCAGCGCTTGGAACACGCTCGTCGAAGAGGTCATTGAGCGAGCCCCTGTGGACCAAGCATGGGTAGCGCCCGGGCAAAGTCGGGTTTTGACCCTGGACCAGGTGGACCGCAGCGCCGAGCGGCGGGTCCCCACCGGCGACCTCGAACTTGACCGTGTACTCGGTGGCGGATGGGTCCCGGGGTCACTGAGCCTGTTGGGCGGTGAGCCTGGAATCGGCAAGTCCACCCTCATGCTGCAGGTAGCCCTCCATGCCGGAGCCAAAGCCCTCTACGCCAGCGGCGAAGAAAGCGCGGAGCAAATCCGAATGCGGGCCGAACGCATTGGCTTTAATGGCCCCGGATGCCACGTCCTTGCTGAAGTTTCTACGTCCAAAATTCTACAGGCAGCCGAACAGCTCAAGCCCGACCTCCTCGTGGTCGACTCGATCCAAACGGCGTATAATCCGCAACTTGATTCCGCCGCCGGAAGCGTCGGACAAATCCGTGAATCCGCCGCCGAATTTCTGCGCTACGCAAAGGCCCGGCACGTGCCCGTTGCTTTGATAGGTCACATCACCAAAGAAGGCACTCTAGCCGGCCCCAAGGTTCTCGAACATATGGTCGATGTGGTCCTGCAGTTCGAGGGCGACAAGCACCACCTCGTGCGCACCTTGAGGGCCCTTAAAAACCGATTCGGATCCACCCAAGAGCTCGGTTTGTACGAAATGGCCGAGCGCGGACTTCAACCTGTCGCCAACCCCTCTGCGTGGTTGCTGGGCCAGAGGGGTGAGGGACTAAGCGGTTCCGCCATTGGAATCACCGCCGAGGGTCTGCGCCCATTGCTCGTCGAAGTTCAAGCCCTGGTGTCGACCGCCGTCTACGGCACGCCCCAACGCAGCTGCACCGGATTTGATACGCGCCGCCTGAACATGCTCCTGGCGGTGCTCGAGAAGCGCTGCGGGTTCCACCTCGCCAGTAAAGACGTCTTTTTGAACGTCACCGGAGGCCTTCGCGTCGACGACCCCGCCCTAGACCTCGCGGTCTGCGCGGCTATTTTGTCGAGCCAAGAGGACCGACCCATCCCACCAGGGGTGGCTTTCGCCGGCGAAGTCGGCCTCGGAGGGGAGCTGCGCCCCATCGCACGAATGGATGCGCGCGTGCTCGAGGCCGGACAGCTCGGCTTTGACTATGTCTGGGGCGCCAAGACGCCGGGCATGCCCAAACGGCCCCATGGGGTCCATTTTGTGGCCCTTGACCGCATCAGCCAGGTCGTCGACAACCTCTTTTAGCAAAAAACCGGCCCCATGGGACCGGCTGAACATTCGTTCGGCGGGGATCAATTACCGATCAACTCCGCCAACTCACCCAAGTTGGGTGTAATAATAATTTCGGTCCGGCGGTTCTTAGCCTTGCCTTCGGGATTGTCATTGGACGAAATCGGCAAGAACTCACCGCGGCCCGCAGCTTGAACACGCTGGGGGGTCACGCCCTTGCCCACGAGGATCTTCACGACGCTTGTCGCGCGCATCACCGAAAGATCCCAGTTGTCTTTAACGGCCGTTTTTCCGTTGAACGCATCACTGTCCGTATGGCCCTCGACGGCAATCTTCAGGTCTTTGTTTTCGTTGAGGACTTTGGCGAGCTCGCCCAAGGCTGAGGCTCCGTCGGGCTGCACGTCCCATGATCCGCTGGCAAACATCAGACGGTTGTCGAGTGATACATAAACTTGCCCGTTGCGCATCGATACGGTCAATCCGCGGTCCTTAAACCCAAGTAGGGCATCGGCAAGGCGTTGGCGCAGGTATGCGGCAGCACTGTCCTTGCGGCTGATCAGGCGCTCCAACTCGGCTACGCGCTGCTCGCGCTGCTGCAGAGCCACTTCGAGGTCCATTAGTCGCTCTTGCTCGCGCTTGAGCGAATCTTCTTTCGCAGCGAGGCGGGCGGCCAGCGACTCCATGCGCTCGAGCATGGCCTTGTTCTCAGTCAGGTTCTCTTGAACCAGGCGACTGTTATTTTTCAACGCATACTCGTAGTTCGAATTGAGGTCACGGTAGGCGCGTTGGAGCTTGCGCATCTCGGCACCTTGAGCAGTCGTGTCTTTGATTGCGTCGTCCAACGCAGCTAACGCTTTGACCTTCTGAGCCTCACTTTCGCTAGCTGAAATTCGGGCCTTTTCGGCGTCAACCTTGAGCGATTCCGCCCGCTGAACCGTCGCGTCGTACGACGACTGAAGCTCTGAATACTTTTTGGGCGATACACAGGCGCTGAGGAGCGCGATTGCGGCCAATGCCGCGGCAACTTGAATTCGCATACTACGAAGGTAGTTAACTCCAGCGGAGTCGCACGGGGGCGTGGTCTGAAAATCGAAGATCTCTGAGGTATTCGACCGATTGAACCCTATTGGGGCAGTTGGTGATCCAATGGTCGATGCGCCAACCTTTGTTGCGGTCAAAGGCTCCAGACCGCGCGCTCCACCAGCTGAAGACCTCCCTGGCGCCTGGATTTAGGCGACGGAATGCTTCCACCCAACCCATTGATTCGATAGAGGCCATCCAAGAGCGTTCCTCGGGCGTGAACCCTGGCGTGCCGTCAAGGCGCTTGGGGTCGTGTACGTCGGACTCAAGGGGCGCTAAATTCCAGTCTCCTCCGAGAACAGTAGGCGTCTGGCGGGCGCCAAGCCAATGACTAAGGGCCTCAAGAGCCTCCAGCTTTAACCCTTGGCGCAGCGCGCCTTGCGAACCCGAAGGAAGGTAGAGATTTGCCCAAAGCACTCCATCCAATTCGACCGCAACGCAGCGGCCCTCCCCGCGAAGTGAATCCGGCATCCAGGTCAAATTCAGCACATTCAACGGACGCCGGCACAAGGTCGCTACACCACTGTATCCAGGTTTAATCGCTAAATCCGTTACCACGTACCACCCTTCCGCAAGCGACCGAAGGCCCGCGATATCATTCCACTTGACCTCTTGAATAAAGACAAGGTCCGGGTTCTCCGCATCAAGCCAAGCACCCAGACCCTTCTTCCATGCAGCCCGCAGGCCGTTGGCATTAAGGCTTACCGCCTCCACTTAGTTCAGAACCAGCGTCGAGGTGCCAATTTTCACATTATCGCTGAACACCTCAACCGTGTAGGTTCCGGGCTTCAGGATCGAATTGAGGTCAAACGCCGCACAGCTCTGAACTTGCTTGCCTTCGTACATGATCTCAGACTTCGCAGAGAAGTAAATAGTCTCGCTACCCACCTTCATGCTGCGCTCGTCGCTTTGGCTCGGAAGTACGCGTCCATCGGGTGTATTAATGCGCATGTACACGGTCCGCTTCGAGGACTCTGCGATAGCGTTTTGGGCTACCGTAAAGCAGGCTTTGATTCGGTTGGCACGACCTGCCGATGTAGTCGGCTTTTCGATACCCTTTCCACTTACGCGCACCGCCGTAGCCTCAAGAGCTGAAAGCTGTAGTTTCAATGCAGTCGCCACCTTTCCACTCAGATTGGTGTTTTGATTGCTTAAATCTGCATTTTTCGCCTGCTCATCTGTAAGCTGTGCATCGACCTGTGCTTTCGCCTCACCAAGTACCGCATAGGCCTTGTTTACCGAATCCACTTGGCTCGTTAAGCGCACCACTTCCTTGCGGAGCGTGTTCACTTGGTTGCGGTACTTCGCAAGCTCGGACTGAGTCACATTCTTGAGGTTTGTAATCTCTTCAATGGCCGCGTTCAGTCTCGCCGTCTCAGCAATGATGTAGCTGTTCATGCTGTCGTTGGCCGCAACTTGGCCAATCAAGTCGCGCTTGTACTCTTCGAGTTCGCTCACCAAAATGGCCTTCTCTTCCTCGAGGTTTTCTACCGCGGAATTCCGGTTGAGGGCAAAAAATCCCAAAACCAACACTAAGGCCACTAACAGGCCGATAACTGTTTTTTGTCGCTTAGACGACGAATCGTTACTCATTCTTTTCTGAATTTGTGCAAATGTACCACTTTCTGCAAAGCTGCTTCAATAGTCTACTGCCAAAACGATGCCCCACATGTTCTGAGGGTATTGTGGCGGAACCGACCCCCGTTTGTTCCACGTGCTGGGCCCAACTGTGGACCTCAGTGAGCCCCCGAGCCATCAACCTCAGCTATGCCTGGGGCGGCACATCAATTCTGCCCTACCACTTGCCGCACGTTGCCAATGCAATGCGCTCGATCAAGTTTGGCGGCCGACCTGACCTCGCCATTGCGCTCGGACAGCTTATGGCTCAAACCATCCCGATGCCAGAAGTCGACGTTCTTGTCCCTTTACCTCTGCGCGCCGACCGGTACTACGCCCGCGGCTACAACCAAGCAGAACACATTGCCCTCGGACTCCATCGAATATGGGGAACTGCTTTGGCCACAGACCTCATCCGACGGCCCCTCACCCTAAAGAATTTTGGAGCCAAAGGACAAGCCTCGCGCAAAGAATCCGACCGATTCGGAATCTATGGCGCCTATGAAATCACTAACTCTGAGCACCTTAAGGGCCTTCGCATCGCCTTGGTCGACGACACCTTGACCACCGGAAGCACCTTGAACGCCGCCGCCGAAGTACTTCAAAAAAAAACCAGGGTGGCAGATGTGATTCCGCTCACCCTGGCTTATGCCGTTCGGCTAAGATCCTAGCGCTCGATGACCAGGCGCTGAACTCCCGTTGCTTCTTCAGTTTGAACCTCTAAGAGGTAGAGTCCTGAAGCGAGGCCGCGTAAGTCAAGATCCACTGATGCTGTGCCAGCTGCGAACTGCGCGTTCGTAGCAGACAATTGAGCACCGGTGATCGAAAGTACACGAAGCATTGCAGTTCCAGAAGACTGCATTGGGAACTCAACGCGAACCAAACCAGTGGTTGGGTTCGGGAATACGCGCAGCGTTGCCAACGCATTTTCACCCATGCCCACCGTGAAGTTCAAGGTATCGCTCACCGCTCCACAACCATTGTTAACAGTGGCTACTGCAAACGCAGGACCGTTGGTACCAAATGACTGTACGGTGCTCGTACCTGTGGCACTTCCTCCATTGCTGAACGTCCAAGCGACACTGCTCGCATTCGTTGTGGCATTGAACTGAATTGTAACAGGATTCGTTGACAGAACCGTGTACGAGGCGGTGAGTGTTGGCTGAGGACCGTTCAACGTGGTAACCATTGCAGCAGAAGACCATGGACTAGTACCCGTTGCGCACACGGCTTGAACGTATACGTCGTACGCCGTGTTGGGCGTTAATCCGGTCAGGTTGGTCGTTCCACCGGTCAAGCCCGTCAGCGAAGTACCTGAACCAGGAGTGAATCCAGCTGGACCGTACTCAATATTGGTGCTTACCGCAGAACTAGTAGATGTCCACGTCACCGTTGTTGACGTACACGTTGTATTGCCTGCAGCATTCACACCCACTGGAACCGCACACGGAGTGCACTGCGCCACAAAGCTGTTCCATGTGCTACCCGCAATAAGGGTTGAGTTGAACGGCATGGTCGATAGGGTGTCGCCAAAAGGACCAACCAAATCAAATCCAATTTCGTTGGCAAATGATCCGCCACTAGTGACGACCATTCGAACGGAGTCACCAGCACAGAACTGAACCACATCTTGAGCAGCGCTACCTGTCATGAACGTAAAGTTCTTGACCGTAACCCATGATCCAGAAATCTTTTGCTGCGCGGTAATCACGCCACCGTTCCAGCCATCACCCCACGAATCGTACATGTACATGGTCGAGGTGCACTGATTGGCCGGAGGACAAAGTGCCGTCGTAATAGTGTACGGTCCAGCCCAAGTCGACTGATCGGTCGATGAACAGCTATCCTGCACATAGAAGTGGTACGACTGACCTGGAAGCATGCCGGTAATGGTGTACGGACTGCTTACACCTGAAACCATTGTTCCGCCGACTCCTGTACCTGTGCCCTGCCAGAATCCTACCGGACCCCAGAATACATTCGAACCAAGCGGCGTGCTCGACGGCGCTGACCACGAAATTCCTGCGCTCGTCGTCGAAACGCTACCCGCTACTACGCTAGCAATAGGCTCTGGACATGTAGGAATAGCTTCAACCACGAAGTTGTCAAAGAATACATCTGGACCAAAGTCAGAATTCGCAACGAATCTGAAGATGGCGTTGCTGCCGATCCATGAGGTTGGAAGATATACCGTGGTATCTACAAACGTACCTGGAACCGTCGTGCCGGCGCCTGGACTGTTGAAGCTCGAACCAATCAAATTCACCAAGGTATCCCACGTCGTTGCAGTAGTGGTTTTACCCAAGAGCAAAAGCTGGTCGTCAGGGTAGAAGGTCATGAACTGGTGAGACCAATCAAAGCTCGCTTGCGCTGCAGCGGTAATCGAAACGGGGCGAGATGACATGACGGCAAACTCTCCAGATACCCATGACCAGAAGTTACCTCTCATGGCGTACCCAGCACCTTGACTGTACTGAAGCATCGTCTTCGTTCCACCTGCATTATCCCAACAGCCGAGTGGACTCACGTCGAAGTTCTCAACGTATGGCATCGTAGTACCCAAGCAGCTCGTGGTGAAATTGATCGGGCCAAACCAAGGAGCTAGGTTGTTGGATCCACAAGAATCTGCAATCCATACCGTATAGGGGGTGTTGGGCGCCAAGCCGTTGATCGTGTAGGACGTTCCACTGACGGTCGCCTGGTTCGGGATAACTCCCGTACCTGGATTGAAGCCCGCTGGGCCCCAAGCCACTACCGAACCGGGCGTTGCGGTCACGCCATGAGCCCACGCCACTACGGCGCTGGTTGCAGCAGCAGATGCCGAGCCATTGATGGCTGGCAAGCACGCGGGCTGTACTTCGTAATTGAAGTCATCAAAGCCAGCATAGTTGAACGTGCCCGTGGTGCGGAATGCTACGTGGCGGTAGCCTGTGGGTACTGAAGGGAATGGCACGGTGTATTCTGCCCAGCTTCCCGTTAAGGCAATCGTATCCACGGGAATAAACGATCCTGGATTTGAAGGCGTGCTTACAAGTCCAACTACGAGATTGGTGTTTGCCCATGTGTACACCTTGTGGGCGCGGAATCGTACTTGAGCACTATCATAGGGCAAATCACTGAACATCGGAGAAATGACTCCAGCACCCGAAGTTCCGCCAGTGTACAACTCTGCATAGTTCGGCGTAGAATAGGCAGTAGTCCCCGGGAATGAAG
>CAIJMB010000043.1 GCA_903821715.1 uncultured Flavobacteriales bacterium | reverse complement strand
CCAATGAGGCCATAATGGGTGCGTGGTTCGTCAAAATTTGAAACAAACCTTCGGTTCCCGGGAGTTGAACGGCTGTAGCCGTGCCCGAAAAAAGCTTGCGCTCAGGTGAAATGATGTCGACCGTCAGTGCCATTGGTGCCGTGAATTACGCTTCAGCAAGCATTTTCTCTCCGGCGGCAATGGCCTCTTCAATCGAACCCTTGAGGTTGAATGCTGCCTCAGGGTACTTGTCAAGTTCACCGTCCATGATCATCGTAAAGCCCTTAATGGTCTCTTTGATGTCTACGAATACGCCTGGGATGCCCGTAAACTGTTCGGCAACGTGGAATGGCTGCGACAAGAAGCGCTGTACGCGACGTGCACGGTGTACCACCATTTTATCGTCTTCAGACAGCTCTTCCATACCCAAGATGGCGATGATGTCCTGAAGTTCTTGGTAGCGCTGAAGGAGCTCCTTAACACGCTGGGCGCATCCGTAGTGCTCGGCACCAACTACCTCTGGGGTTAGAATGCGCGATGTTGAGTCAAGTGGGTCAACGGCTGGGTAGATACCTAGTTCCGCGATCTTACGAGATAGTACGGTGGTTGCGTCCAAGTGGGCGAACGTCGTAGCCGGTGCGGGGTCAGTCAAGTCATCAGCAGGTACATATACCGCCTGAACCGAGGTGATTGACCCTGACTTGGTCGAGGTGATGCGCTCTTGCATGGTACCCATCTCTGTAGCGAGCGTAGGCTGGTAACCTACGGCTGATGGCATACGACCGAGAAGGGCCGACACCTCAGAACCTGCTTGGGTAAATCGGAAGATGTTGTCGACGAAGAAGAGAATGTCCTTTCCTTGGCCGCTGCCTTCGCCGTCGCGGTAGTATTCGGCAAGCGTCAATCCTGAAAGGGCTACGCGGGCACGTGCACCTGGAGGCTCGTTCATCTGGCCAAACACGAAGGTTGCCTTAGATTCCTTGAGCTCTTCCATGTTCACCTTGCTGAGGTCCCATGATCCGCTCTCCATAGAGTGGATGAAGTCCTCACCGTAGCGGATGATGCCCGCCTCGATCATTTCACGAAGAAGGTCGTTTCCTTCGCGGGTGCGCTCACCTACTCCGGCAAATACCGAGAGGCCTCCGTGGCCCTTGGCGATGTTGTTAATGAGCTCTTGGATCAGTACTGTTTTACCGACGCCGGCACCACCGAACAAACCAATTTTACCACCCTTTGCGTAGGGTTCGATAAGGTCAATCACCTTGATGCCCGTCAACAGAATTTCGGTTGCGGTAGAAAGGTCTTCAAATTTTGGAGCCGCACGGTGGATCGAGAGACCGCCATTCGCCATGTCCATTGCGCCGAGGCCGTCGATGTCAGCACCAACTACGTTGAATACGCGTCCGCGGATTTGGTCGCCGGTTGGCATTGCGATCGATTTGCCAAGCGCAACCACTTCTTGGCCACGGGTAAAGCCGTCAGTTGAGTCCATTGATACGGCACGCACGGTGTCTTCACCAATGTGCTGTTGGGTTTCAAGGATGACCTGCTGGCCGTTGGGGCGCGTCACCATTAACGCGTCGTAGATTTTGGGAAGGGCCTGTGCGTCTTCGAAGTAGACGTCTACTACCGGGCCAATGACCTGGGCAATTTTTCCTTTTGCGTTCGCCATGGTTGTGCGGAATGGAGTGATTCTGAATTCGGGTGCAAAGGTACGACCTAGACTGCTTGCTTCCCTAGGGCCCTAAAGCAATAAAAATGAAAAAGTGCGGTAAATGGCCAAAGAATAATGTTTAGCCCGACCAGGGCTCCGCTCAAACCAGAGAACAGCACCCAAATCAGTAGCGCGGGGAACAGCGCCGCAAAGTGCGGACGCGTCATTTGAACGGACCAGCGCAAGGCACCTGCGACATTCATGTTGTGGTAAACTAACGCTAAGGGCGCCATCCAAACTAATGCGACAAGTCCCAGCGTGAGGAGCACCAGAGCGGCCAAGCCAAAGGCTGAGGCCGACCAGTTGATTTCTTGAAGCATGGCCTGCGAAAAAGCGGCTGGGTCTGATTCGTGAGTTTGCGCAAGAATCATCAATTCGTCGCCGTAGAGGGCAGAAAGTGAGATTCCGAGTAGAGTTGAAATAAAGAGGAATAGGATGAACATCATTCCGCCAAGTGCGGCAGTGCGCGGCCACGCTGAGAGTGCCAGGCGTAGGGCTTGGGTGAAGCGAAGTCCGGGTTCGGCTTCGGCAAGCGTCCCAAGGCCGACGTACAGCATCGGAAGCACAAACAGCCCCGCAATAGTTGAGAGGATCGGGTGAATGAGTCCGAGAAGGTTGAGGGCCAGCGCAATGGCTCCGGTGGCCGCGAAGGGGTAGGGGTTTCGGCGAAAGGCAGCCGCCGCGAGGCTGAGGGCGTGGAGCGTCATAGCGCGAAGTTCGGAAATATCTTTGCCCCTGACCTTCAGGACGTGCAGATTTACCACCAGCTTTCGGATTTTGTTGCGAGCGGCCCCACTGTGGTCACGCTCGGAACCTTTGACGGCGTCCACCTTGGGCACCAAAAACTGGTGGCGCGGGCCGTGGCCAAGGCGCGCGAATTGGGCGGAACCGCAGTGTTGCTGACCTTGGAACCCCATCCGCGCAAGCTGATTCATCCGGATTTTGTGCTGTCGCGCTTGACGCTGCCTTCGGAGCGGGCCGAGTTGCTGGCAACCGCAGGCTTGGACGCCCTGGTGGAGCACCCGTTCACCACCGAGTTTGCGCAGACGTCTTCATTGGATTTTGTGCGCCGCGACCTGGTCGGCCACCTCGGCATGCGCCACCTCATCGTCGGCTACGACCACCGATTTGGCCGCAACCGCGAAGGCGATTTTGCTCAGCTCCAGGAGTATTCACACGTTTTTGATTTTGGACTCGAGCAGATCGAGGCCGTTTCGGCCGGTGAGCAAGTGCTGTCGTCCACCAAAATTCGCTCGGCGGTGGCCGAGGGCCGTGTGAGCGAAGCCGCGTTGGCTTTGGGTCGCCCGCATTTTGTGCGCGGTGAAGTGGTTTCGGGGCGCGGAATCGGCCGTGGCCTGGGCTACCGCACCGCCAATGTGGGCGGAATCCACCCCGACAAGGCCATGCCTTCGTTTGGGGTGTATGCCGTGGAGCTTGATTTCTGCGACGCCGAGGGCCCTCGCGGCCTCGCCGGCGTAGCCAACTACGGAGTGCGTCCCAGCTTTGGTTCCGGTTCAGAACCCGTTCTCGAGGTGCATTTGCTCGACGTCGAAGCCCAGGGGTACGGGCGCCCAGTGGAGGTGCGGTTTATCGACTTCATTCGTGCGGAACAAACGTTTGAAACGCCTGAAGCACTTAAAGCGCAGATTGCACGGGATGTGGAGCGGGCGCGAGCGACGCTTGCGTCGCGTTGCTAGCTACTCGTTTCTTGTTCGCCCCCGCTCGGACACCAGGTACAAGAAGCAAGTAACCGATGATTGAGCCAACGAGCCAATCTCAGCGATCCTTGCGAGCTAACTGGCGCGCAGCGCTACCGCCGCTTTTTCTTCGCCGAGGTCGTGTTCGGGCCCTTGCGGTGGCCTTTGCCTCCGCCTTTGCCTGAGGGTTTGCCTGAATTGCCGGAGCGTCCACCAAATCCGGTGCTGCCGGACGAGCTTCCTCCGGAGCGGCGGGGGCTTCCCCAGCGGCTGCCGGCCTCGGCGGGTCGGGTTTCGTCGAACTGTCCGCGCGTGGGGGTTGAAGATCGGCCCGAGGGGCGCTCGCTGAAGCGGCCACCAGAGATTCCGCCCGAATCGCGCGAAGACGCCACGCCAAAGTCAATTGTCTTGCGCACGACGTCGACATCCTTGACCACTATGCGCAGTGGGTCGCCAAGGCGAAACTCCTTGCCCCAGCGCTCGCCCACCAAGCAATGGCGCTCAGAATCAACACTGTAGTAGTCGTCGCGGAACTCGCGCAGGCGCACGAGGCCCTCGCAGGCGGTTTCGGGAACCTCCACAAACACGCCCCAGTCGGTGACGCCCGAGATGATTCCGTCGAATTGCTCGCCCACAAACTGCTCCATGTAGACGGCCTGCATGTACTTGATTGACGAGCGTTCGGCGTCGGCGGCGTTTTGCTCGCGCTGCGAACTGTGCTGGCAGAGTTCCTCTAGCGGGTCGGCTTTGGGAGACGGCTTTCCGTCCAGCGTGTCCTGCAAAAGGCGGTGCACCATCATGTCGGGGTAGCGGCGAATCGGCGACGTAAAGTGCGTGTAGTCATCAAAGGCGAGCCCGTAGTGTCCCACGTTTTGGCAGCTGTATACCGCTTTGGCCATGGTCCGCACGGTAAGCGTTTCAAGCATATTGGCCTCGGGCGTGCCCTTGACCTGGCGCAGCAGGTCGTTGATCGATCGGCGCACGTTGCCTGGGCTGTCGACCTGCAATTGGTATCCGAGCGGACGCACAAACTGACTGAGTGAAATCAACTTTTCGGGGTCGGGCTGGTCGTGGATGCGGTAGACCATGGTGCGCGGAGCCTGCTTGGTCCGAGCATTGGGTTTCTTGCCCCCTGCGAAGGTGGCCACCTCGCGGTTGGCGAGCAGCATGAACTCTTCGATGAGCTTGTTTGAGTCCTTGGCCTCTTTGACGTAGGCTCCGATCGGCTGGTTGTGGGCGTCGAGGCGGAACTTCACCTCGGCGCGGTCAAACGCAATGGCGCCGTCGTTCATCCGCTGAGCGCGGAGGGCCTTGGCCATGCGGTCCATGAGGCGCAGCTCTGAGGCGAGCGGGTCGTCGTCACCCTCGAGCACCGCCTGGGCCTCTTCGTAGGCGAATCGGCGGTCGGAATGGATGACCGTGCGCCCAAACCAGCGGTCGTGGACTGTCCCGGACTCGTCCATGGCGAAGATGGCAGAAAAGGTGAACTTGTCCTCGCGCGGGCGCAGCGAACACACTTGGTTCGACAAGATTTCGGGCAGCATCGGAACGACGCGGTCGACCAGGTAGACTGAGGTGGCGCGATCGATGGCCTCTTGCTCGAGCAGGCTTCCGGGCCGCACGTAGTAGGTCACGTCGGCGATGTGCACGCCCACTTCCCAAAGTCCGTCCTGAAGGGGTCGAATGCTGAGTGCGTCGTCAAAATCTTTGGCGTCGACGGGATCGATCGTAAACGTGAGCGTCGTGCGCAGGTCGCGGCGGCGGGCGATTTCGAGCGGATCCAATACCAGCGGAATCTGCGCGGCCTCGGCCTCTACCTCGGCGGGGAAGTTCCAGGGGAGCCCAAACTCCTCCATGATCGCGTGGATTTCGGTCTCGTGCTCGCCGCGTTCGCCAAGAATTTCGACCACTTTGCCCACCGGAGCGCGTTCGGCGTCGGTCCATTCCACGAATTCGAGCACCACCATTTGGCCACCCTGGGCTGTGCCTAAGTACTGCTTCGGAACAAAAAAGTCGCGACCCACCTTGCGGCCGTCAGTCAGAATGAAGGCTCCTTGGGCATGGGGCTGCACCTCGCCGACGTAGCGGCTGCGGGCGCGGCTGACTACCTCGACGACTTCGCCCTCGAACTTTTTGCCCGCCTTTTGCGGGTACACGAGGACTTTCACGCGGTCGCCTCCGAACGAAAGCCCCGTGCTGCCCTGGCGAATGTAGATGTCGTCCAAACCGGGACCGCGCACGACGTAGGCGGCTCCGCTCGACGTGAGTTCGATGGTGCCCGTGGCATACGCCATCTCCATTTTCAGGCGAAATCCGTCGCCGTCGGCCTCAATTTGGTTGGTGCGGCTCAAAATCTCGAGAGCGCTGGTGACCAGGCTTTTGCCGGTCCGTTCGTTCATACCCGTTTCAAACGCCAAGTCGGCGGCCGTGAATTTGCGCCCGGGGCGCTTTTGAAAAAATCGAAGCAAGCGGTTGGCTAGCGAAACCGCGTCCATCGAGCGGTGGGCCTTGTTAATCTTGGGTCCTTTTTTGGGCATCTAGGCGGAATTCTTTGCTATTTAGGTCAACGTCTGAGTAAAGGTCGCACAATTTTAAGAGGGCCGTGCAACCTTTGTGTTAAGGTGGGCATCTTTTTTACGGATTCCGCCCCGAACTAGTGGAAGCATGGTACGCACACATTCAAGGTGCCCTTCAAGGCCGCCTGGATGCGCAGCGCGCACTCTATGAGGCGCTTGCGCCACGTGTGCTGTATACCTGCCGACGCTACTTTAGCCACGAGGCGGACGCCGAAGACGCAATGATTCGAACGATGACCACGATGTTTCAGCAACTCCCTACGATTCGTGAGGCCAAGGCCCTTCCGGCCTGGCTGCGCCGCACGGCCGTGAACGAGTGCCTCATGGAGCTTCGCCGCCGCAAGGTGGAGTGGGTGGGTGCCGACGGCTTGCCCGACGCAGGTTCTTCGGCCACCGATTCGCTGCACGACCGCGAGGCGCTCATGGAGCTCTTGCGCCAGTTGCCCGACGGATACCGAACCGTGTTCAATTTGTACGCCCTCGAAGGCTACAGCCACGCCGAAATCGCCGAACAACTCGGAATCTCTGAAGCCACCAGCAAGTCCCAATTGAGCCGCGCCCGCCAGTGGATGCAGCGCCGACTCGCCAATTTTGATCTGCAATGAGCCCGAAGGACGTCGACAAGCTGTTTCGCGAAGCCCTCAATGAAGGTCAAGCCAACCCGCGCCCCGAAGCATGGGCCCGCGTTGCCGCAAGCTTACCCAAGGCCGAGCCCAAGCGCCGCACCCTGTGGTGGCCCTACGCCGCCGCCGCATCGGTCGCCATCGCCGCGGTCGGAACGTGGTGGATGCAGGCTCCGGGGCCAGAGGCCGCTCGTAGCCAGCAGCTAGCAGCTAGCAACCCGCTACCAGCTGCGAGCAGTCAGCAACAAGTCGCGAGCAACCAGCAACCAGCTGCTAGCAACCAGCAACTAGTCGCTAGCAACCAGCAACCAGCTGCTCGAAACAAGCAACTAGTCGCTAGCAGCCAGCAACTAGTCGCTCGTAACGAGTTACCAGTTGCTAGCAACCAGCTACTCGTTACAAGTTACTCAAAGGATTTCGCTCTTTTCGACGTGGCATTTCTGCCGCGCATGGAAGCGGACGCACTTGAAGAGTCGGTTCCGCTGCTCAAGCGCCGTGCGGTGGTTGCGGTGCAGACTCCGGCACCAGAGGTTCCGCGCCCCCGATACCTGCAGTTGGCGGCCAATGTGCAGAATGTGTGGACCGCCGTCCAAGAATACCGCGAGGCCGAGGTGCCTGCGGAAGTAACCGTTGAAGTGCACTTGCCAGCGCCCGTGCTTCAGCGAATCAACCAAACCAAAATGCTGGCTTCTAATTTGAATCAATCATGGTCAACACTACAATCAAGGCGCTCACGTTAAGCGCGATCCTCGCCCTTTCGGGTGCGGAACTTTGGGCCCAGGATGCGCCGCCGGCGATGCCGCCGGCTCCGACCGAAGCCCCTACTGCAGACACGAACGCGACGCGTGCCGCGCGAATGAGCGCAGAGATCGCCGCCGCCATCAGCGAGTACAGCAAAGACATGGCTGCGCTTGAGAAGCAAATTCAGGATAAGGATATCTCTAAGGAAGACGCCGAACGCCGCCGCAAGGAGCTTTCGAAGCGCCTTGAGGACCGCCTCGAGGCCATTGAAGAGATGGCTGAGGCCTGGGCTGACAACCTCGAGGAGTCGATTGAGAACCTCGAACTCAACTTGGGCGACAACCTCAAGCTGAACATTGAGCCAACTGAACCTAAGAAGAAAAAGTTGAAGAAGCAGATTGACGGAATGGTGCTTCTCTTGGGCACGAATCAGCTTTTGGGCGCGCCAATTGGAAGTAATTCAAATGAAGTTTATTCGGGTTACTGGAGCCCCAAGGGCGCCATGGCATCCACTTTTGGACTTTACTTCACGAGCCAAGGCCGTTTAGGTCGCAGCCCACTGTGGGCGCGTTCAGGTTGGGGATTTACTAGCTATACGTACGATTTTGGTCAAAATCTTTTGCAGTTTGATCCACCTACTGGTGGCGCCTACGAATTGGTGCCATCAAACATTGAATTGCGCCGCTCCAATCTATCAATGACGTACTTTGAGATACCCCTGTCACTCGTGATCAATCCGTCACGCCGCGGCAATGGCCTTAGTCTTTCGGCCGGAGGCTTCACCGGGATCCGCCTTGGCGGTACCCGTCAGATTGTCTACCGTTCTGAAGGTATGGGCCGCGTAACCGAGAACACGAGTGGAAACTTCTACGGCAGCCTCTTTAGCTACGGACTTCAAGCCGAGCTGGGGTACCGCCGTTACACGGTTGGTGCGCGGCAGAATTTCAATAAGCCGTTCAATGAGGCCATTCTCCCAGCAAACCTCTCGTCGGATTCACAGCCGAATTTCTACAACGCTTCCGTCTTTGCCACGGTGCGTCTCTTTTAGGTTCTAGGTTAAGGCAGGCCTAAACAAGCGCCCTACGGCTTCGGCTGTGGGGCGTTTTGCGTTTTGGGCCTATAAAAAAACCCCGAGCGGGAGCCCGGGGTTTCCATTTGTAACGCGGTGAAGCTTACATCACGCCCTGGTCGAGCATGGCGTCGGCCACCTTTACGAATCCGGCGAGGTTGGCTCCTTTGACGTAGTCAATCGTACCGTCTTCGCGGGCACCGTACTTTACGCATGAAGCATGGATGCTCTTCATGATTCCGTGCAGGCGCTGGTCCACTTCTTCGCGGCTCCATGAGAGGCGCAGAGAGTTTTGGCTCATTTCGAGGCCTGAGGTCGAAACCCCACCGGCGTTCGAAGCTTTACCTGGGCTGAAGAGGATGCGCGCGGCGGCGAATGCCTCGATCGCTTCAGGAGTCGAAGGCATGTTGGCACCTTCAGCCACACACTTCACGCCGTGGGCGACAAGGGCTTTGGCATCGTCTCCGTTCAGTTCGTTTTGGGTAGCACATGGCATTGCGATGTCGCAGGCAACGCCCCACGGAGTCTTGCCGGCCACAAACGAGGCAGACGGGTACTTCTTGAGGTAGTCGCTGATGCGTCCGCGCTCTACGTTTTTGATGTGCATTACGTGAGCTAGCTTCTCGGCATTGATCCCCGCGGTGTCGAGGATGTAGCCTGAAGAGTCAGATAGGGTCAGCACGGTAGCGCCAAGTTCCGTCGCCTTCTCGGCGGCGTACTGGGCCACATTGCCCGATCCTGAAACCACGACCTTTTTGCCTTTGAAGTCGTCACCCTTAGTTGCGAGCATTTCTTGAGCGAAGTATACGGTTCCGTAACCAGTCGCCTCTGGACGAATAAGTGAACCGCCCCAGTTGAGGCCCTTGCCGGTCAGTACGCCGGTGAACTCGTTGCGGATGCGCTTGTACTGGCCAAACATGTAGCCGATTTCGCGTCCGCCCACACCGATGTCACCAGCAGGGACGTCTGTGTCAGCACCAATGTGGCGCGACAACTCGGTCATGAAGGCCTGGCAAAAACGCATTACCTCGTTGTCTGACTTGCCCTTGGGGTCAAAGTCTGAACCGCCCTTACCGCCGCCCATGGGCAACGAGGTGAGCGAGTTCTTGAAGATTTGCTCAAATCCGAGGAACTTCAGCACCGACAGGTTTACCGTCGGGTGAAAGCGCAGACCGCCCTTGTAGGGTCCGATGGCGCTGTTGAATTCCACGCGGTAGCCGCGGTTTACGTGAACGTTTCCGGCATCGTCAGTCCATGAAACACGGAACATGATGGTGCGCTCGGGCTCAGTAATGCGCTCGAGGATGCGGGCCTTCTTGTACTTGGGGTTCTCTTCGATGAACGGAATGACGCTTTCAGCCACTTCGTGCACTGCTTGAATGAACTCAGGCTCAGCGCCGTTACGGGCTTTTGCCCAATCCATGAACGCTGAAATTTCAGCTTGGTACTTAGGATTCATAAAGGGGGTATTTATCCGACAAAGGTATAGCCGAAATTTGTCCTATGATTGAAGATCCGAATCCGCAGCGCACTCCCTTATCTGAATTGGGTGAATTTGGTTTAATTGAGCGACTTACCGCCGACCTGGTCCCTGTTCACGCGTCCACGGTGGTGGGGGTGGGTGACGATGCCGCGGTGCTTCGCCCCGATGCCGAGCACGACCTTTTAGTGAGTACCGACTTGCTCGTCGAGGGCGTGCACTTCGACTTGGCCTACGTGCCGCTGCAGCACCTGGGTTACAAGGCTGCGGTGGTGAACTTTAGTGACATGTACGCGATGGGCGGAACCCCCACACAGTTGACCGTCGGCCTTGCGGTGAGCAGCCGCTTCCCGGTCGAGGCGCTCGACGAAGTATATGCCGGTCTGCGCCGGGCCTGCGCCCAGTACGGCGTGGATTTGGTCGGAGGCGACACGACGTCCAGCCCCAGCGGCCTCACGCTCGCGGTGACCGTACTCGGGCAGGTTGCCAAAGGCGGAGCCATTCGGCGCAGCGGAGCCCAAGCGACCGACCTCATCGTGGTGTCGGGCGATTTGGGCGGAGCCTACATGGGACTCCAAGTACTCGAACGCGAAAAGGCGACCTTTTTGGCCAACCCCAACTTGCAGCCCGACCTCAGCGAGTACCAGTACCCCATCGAACGCCAGCTCAAGCCAGAGGCTCGCAAAGACATTGTTGAACTGCTGAAGGAACTCGACGTCACGCCCACCAGCATGATGGACGTGAGCGACGGGCTGTCGAGCGAACTGCTGCACCTCACCAAGGCCAGCGGCCTCGGCTGCGTGGTGTTCGAGGACAAGCTTCCGATTGACCCTGCGGTGCTCCGCACCTGCGAAGAGTTCGGGATCCACCCCGTGACCGCCGTGATGAATGGCGGAGAGGACTACGAACTCGTGTTCACCGTCTCTTTGGCGGACTACGACAAGATCAAGGGCAACCCAAGTATGACGCCAATCGGTCACATGACCGCCTCAGACGGAGCCTACCTCGTCAATCAAGGCGGAACCCACGTTCCGCTCACCGCCCAGGGCTGGAAGGCGTTCAGCGCTTAATCGCAGTTTAGATCACAAAAAAAGCCCGAGGCGCGAGCCCCGGGCTTTTTCGTTTGGTCGATTCACTTACTTAATGAACGTCACCTCTTGCGTGAAGGTCTGTGAACCAAGGTCTGGATCGACGATGGTCTGGACACTACGCAGACGCAGGCTGGTTTCGAGGAAGCTCAGAATTTCATAACCGGTCTTTTCACCGTCAGCCGTGATGTAGAGCGAGTCAGGAGTAACGCCGCCGCCGTCAACAGCATACCACGTTCCGTTGATGGTGTCCTGAATGTCGGTTCCAAATGATCCAAGGCCCGGAGCCGTGATCAGTCCGCGCACGTCCATGTTCCAGTAGATTGTTTGGGTCTCGTCTTCGTTGATGGCCAAGTCCATAAAGTTGTCTGGGCGAATCAGCGAATCGGTAATGGTGATGGGAAGGGCGCCGATTGGAGTAATCACCGTCCCTGCTAGGCTGAGGTCGCTGAGGTTCCAGGTTCCGGCCAAACGCTCATCAAGAGTTGGATCTTTTGTGCACGATGCAAGAGCTGCCATGGCGGCAACGGCGAGAAGGAGGTTCTTAGTCATATAAGGATAGAGTTAGTACTACAGCACGGGGCAAAGCCCATGCCATAGGCGCGTTGGTTTAGGCGGTGATGGACGCTTTGAGGAACTCGCGGTTCATACGGGCGATGTTCTCGATCGAGATGCCTTTGGGGCACTCGACTTCGCAGGCTCCGGTGTTGGTGCAGTTTCCGAACCCTTCGAGGTCCATTTGATGCACCATGTTGCGCACGCGGTCGGCGGCCTCAACTTGGCCTTGCGGAAGCAGGGCGAGCTGGCTCACCTTAGCGCTCACGAAGAGCATCGCAGAGGCATTTTTGCACGTAGCTACGCAGGCTCCGCACCCGATGCAGGTGGCGGCGTCAAAGGCGGCGTCCGCGTCGTGCTTCTCGATGGGAGTCGCGTTGGCGTCGGGCAGATTGCCCATCGTGTTCACCGAAATGTATCCGCCCGCCTGAATGATGCGGTCAAATGCACTGCGGTCGACCATTAGGTCGCGCACCACGGGGAACGCCTGAGCGCGCCATGGCTCGATGGTAATGGTGTCTCCGTCCTTGAACTTGCGCATGTGCAGCTGGCAGGTGGTCACGCCGCGGTCGGGGCCGTGGGCCTCGCCGTTGATGAACATCGAGCACATTCCGCAAATGCCTTCGCGGCAGTCGTGGTCAAATACGACCGGCTCAACACCTTTGGCGATGAGCTGCTCGTTGAGCACGTCCATCATTTCGAGAAAGGACATGTCGGGCGAAATGTCGCTCACCTGGTAGGTGGCGAACGATCCGGATTCCTTGGCGTTTTTTTGGCGCCAAATTTTGAGCGTGAGGTTCATTACTTGTACGAGCGGGTTACGAGTTTAACGTTTTCAAACACCAAATCTTCTTTGTGCAGCTTGGCTTTGCCGGGGTCGTTGTCGGTGAATTCCCAGGCCGAAACAAAGGCGAATTTGTCGTCCTGTCGAAGGGCTTCGCCTTCCTCAGACTGGTACTCCTCGCGGAAGTGGCCGCCGCAGGACTCTTCGCGCGTCAGGGCGTCGAGGGCCATGAGTTCAGCGAGTTCCATAAAGTCGGCAACGCGGTTCGCCTTGTCGAGTTCGGGGTTCATTTCAAACATTCCACCCAGGACCTTGACGTCGCGGTAGAATTCCTCGCGCAGGGCACGGATTTCGGCGATGGCGGTCTTGAGGCCGGCCTCGCTTCGGGCCATACCAATTTTGTCCCACACGATTTTGCCGAGTCGGCGGTGGAACACCTCGACTGGAGTCGAACCGTTGGCGTTGAGGAAGCCTTCAAAGCGCGCGCGAGCTGCCTTTTCGGCTTCGTCAAACTCAGGTAGGTCGGTCGAAATCGTTCCGGTGCGGATGTCGTCGGCCAAAAAGGTTCCGACGGTGTACGGAAGCACGAAGTAGCCGTCAGCCAAACCCTGCATGAGGGCCGAGGCACCGAGTCGGTTTGCGCCGTGGTCAGAGAAGTTGGCTTCGCCTGCGACAAACAGTCCGGGAACCGTCGACATCAAGTTGTAGTCCACCCACAGTCCGCCCATGGTGTAGTGCACGGCGGGGTAAATCTTCATCGGGGTCACGTACGGGTTCTCGTCCGTGATTTTCTCGTACATCTGAAAGAGGTTGCCGTACTTCGATTCTACGACCTTGGTCCCCATTTCGCGGATTTCAACCTCAGAAGCGTTGGTCATGTTCTTGAGGTTTGCCTGCTCTTGACCGTAGCGCACGATGGCGGCCGAGAAGTCAAGGTAGACGGCTTCGCCGGTCTTATTGACTCCGTATCCCGCGTCGCAGCGCTCTTTGGCGGCGCGTGAGGCGACGTCGCGCGGAACCAGGTTCCCGAACGCCGGGTAGCGGCGCTCGAGGTAGTAGTCGCGCTTCTCTTCAGGAAGGTCGGTGGGCTTCAGGCGACCTTCGCGGATCGCCTTGGCGTCTTCGAGCTCGGCCGGAACCCAAATGCGTCCGTCGTTGCGAAGCGATTCGGACATCAGCGTGAGCTTGGATTGCGACTCGCCACTTACCGGAATGCACGTGGGGTGAATTTGCGTGAAGCAAGGATTCGCAAAGAAGGCGCCTTTTTTGTGGGCCTTCCAAGCAGCGGTCACGTTCGAGCCCATCGCGTTGGTGCTGAGGTAGAATACGTTTCCGTAGCCGCCCGAAGCGATAATCACTGCGTGGGCGCTGTGGCGCTCTAGCTCGCCGGTGACGAGGTTGCGGGCGATGATTCCGCGCGCTTTGCCGTCAACCACGACGAGGTCGACCATTTCGTGGCGGGCGTACATTTTCACGCGGCCCTTGGCAACTTGGCGCTCGAGGGCCGAGTAGGCACCGAGCAGCAGCTGCTGGCCCGTCTGGCCTTTGGCGTAGAATGTGCGGCTTACCTGAACCCCACCGAACGAGCGGTTGTCGAGCAGGCCGCCGTAGTCGCGGGCAAAGGGAACCCCTTGGGCCACACACTGGTCAATGATGCTGGCCGAAACCTCAGCGAGGCGGTGCACGTTGGCTTCGCGGCTGCGGTAGTCGCCACCTTTGACGGTGTCGTAAAAGAGACGAAAGACTGAGTCTCCGTCGTTCTGGTAGTTTTTGGCGGCGTTGATTCCGCCCTGGGCCGCAATCGAGTGCGCGCGGCGCGGAGAATCCTGAAAGCAAAACGCCTTGACGTTGTAGCCCAGTTCAGCGAGCGATGCGGCAGCTGATGAACCGGCGAGGCCGGTTCCGACCACGATCACGTCAATGCGGCGCTTGTTGGCAGGGCTGACGAGGGGAATACTGCCCTTGTGCTTGGTCCACTTTTCAGAAATGGTCCCTTCAGGAATGCGTGAATTTAATTTGCTAGACATGTGCTACAAGCTTAAACGTTGGGCGAAATCAGGACGTAGAGGGGGATGAGTGCGAAGGCTCCACATACGACCACAGCAAATGTGCGTCCCACGAACTGCACCATGGGGGTGTAGGTGGGGTGCGTCCAGCCCATGGTTTGAAATGCAGACTGGAACCCGTGCCAGAGGTGAAAGCCGAGCGAGATCATGGCCACGACATAAAATGCAGTGTACCACACCTGCTCAAAGGCAGCGGTCGTGATGGTGAAAAGGTCTTTGTTGCCGTTGGCGTCGAGGCCGAGGGTTCCGAAGTGCATTTCATACCAGAAGCTCTTCATGTGCACGAGAATGAACAGGAGCGTAAAGATTCCTAGCAGGGCCATGTTGCGCGAAGCCCAGCCAGCATTCGCGGCGCCATTGTATTCGCCATAAGCCACCGGACGGGCAGCGCGGTTTTGGCGTGCTAGTACGATTCCGTCAGCGGCGTGAAGCACAATCGACGCATAGAGCAAGTAGCTCACAATTTTAATTGGCGGAAAGCTCGTCATGAACGCCGCATAGGCGTTGAAGTCCTCGCCGGTCCCGAAGACGATGGCGAGGTTTCCGAGCAGGTGAACCACCAAGAACGAAATCAAAAAGAGGCCCGAGAGGGCCATCCAGTACTTGCGGGCTAGTGATGACCCGAATAATCCGCGTTGCGATGCCATTTTTTAGTGACTTTGGTTGCTCAAAGGTAGGGGCCAAACGGCCTCGTACCAATCCGTAACAGTGCAAGCCGTACCTTCGTTCGCATGCGCTACGAACCCCTCAAATCGGACCTCTATGCCCGCCACCGGGCCCGCTTCACGGCTACGCTAAAGCCGAATTCCGTCGCCTTTTTTAATTCGAGTGACATCTACCCGACCTCGGCCGACGGAAGCTTTCCGTTCAAGCAAGCGACCGACATTCTATGGTTGAGCGGTGTGGACCAAGAGGAATCCATCCTCGTACTCTTCCCGAATGCCCCCAAGCCCGAACAGCGCGAGATGCTGTTTTTAGTCGAAACCAACGACCTCATTGCCCGCTGGGAAGGCGCCAAACTTTCGAAAGACGAGGCCCGCGCGTTGAGCGGAATCCAAAGCATTCACTGGCTCAGCGATTTCGAACGCGTTCTGCGCGATGTCATGGCGCACGCCCACCACGTCTATTTGCTGGGCCACGAGCACATTCGCCGCAACAACCCCGTTGAGACCCGAGAAGACCGCTTTGGGGCCGACCTGCGCCGCCGCTTCCCGAACCACGAGTACGAGCGCTCTGCGCCCGCCATGAACTTGTTGCGCGCCGTCAAAGACCCCGAAGAGGTCGCCATCATGCAGGTAGCCGCCGACATCACGGCCGCCGGCTACGGCCGCGTGATGCGCTTCCTCAAGCCTGGGGTGTGGGAATATGAGCTCGAGGCCGAGTTCCTCCACGAGTTTGTGCGCCTCCGCTCGCACGGATTTGCCTACACGCCCATCATCGGCTCTGGGGCGAACGCCTGCGTGCTGCACTACATCACCAACGATGCCCAGGTGCACGATGGCGACATGGTGCTTTTTGATGTCGGAGCCGTGTACGGCAACTACGCCTGCGACGTGACCCGCTGCTTCCCGGCCAACGGTCGCTTCACTCCGCGCCAGCGGCAGGTTTATGAGGCGGTGCTCCGCGTCGAAAAGGCCGCGATGAACCTGCTCAAGCCCGGCGTACGCCTGCCCGACTACCACGTTCAAGTCGGCGAGCTGATGACCGAAGAGCTGATCGGCCTCGGACTCATCACCCGTGAGGACGTCGCCCACCAGGACCCAGCGTGGCCCGCGTACAAAAAGTACTTTATGCACGGAACCTCGCACTACCTCGGCCTCGACGTGCACGACTACGGGCCCTGGGACGGTTCCGAAATCAAAGAGGGCATGGTATTTACCGTCGAGCCCGGAATCTACATTCCTGAGGAGGGTCTCGGAATCCGCATCGAAGACGACATCGTCGTCACCAAGGGCGAGCCGATCAACCTCACGAAGGCGATTCCTAAGGAGGTCGATGAGATTGAGCGGATCATGGCCTCAGGTAACTAGCAACTGGTTACTGTTTTGAAGAAGTTCTTGCGCTCGGCGTTTTACCGCCTCGGACCCCGGACGCGCCGAGTCGTTCGTCGGGTGGTGGTACTGCCCCTCGATCTGTGGACGCTGCTGCGCCATGGGGGGCGCCCGTCCTACGCGGGGATACCGTTGCCTTTGCCTGGCGAGGTCTTTACGGGCGGCGGGGACTTTCTGGCCAATGGATTGCTGTTCAAATCCCACTTCATTGGGCTTGGCGGGCTCCGACCCGACGAGCGCGTCCTCGACATCGGAAGCGGTTTGGGCCGCATGGCGATTCCGCTGACCGACTACTTGACGCGGCCGGACGCCTACGAGGGCTTTGATGTGGTCCGCGAAGCGGTCGAGCTGTGCACGCGCCGCATCACGTCGCGCTACCCGGGCTTTCGGTTTACGTGGGTTCCGCTGCACAATGACTTGTACACGGGGGGAGGGGCACGTGCGGCCGAGTTCACTTTTCCGTACCCGGACGCCGACTTTGACTTTGCCTGGGCAACCTCGGTATTTACCCATATGGACCGCGACGAAGTGGCCCGCTACCTCGCCGAAACCCGCCGCGTGTTGCGCCCAGGCGGTCGTTTTTTGGCAACATTCTTTTTGATGGATTCCGAGGCCGAGCGGGCTTCTCAGGGCGGAACCTACGGGTTCCCCGTACAGCGCAACGGTGTGTGGTACATGGACCCCGAAGTGGTCGGAGCCAATGTCGCCTTTCGCCCCGAGGACGTCGAGTTCATGGCCCGCGCGGCCGGCTGGTCGGGCGTCGAAATCCATTTTGGCCGCTGGAGCGGCCGTAGCGGAACCACCCTCGACTTTCAGGACGTGGTACTACTGCGCGCCTAGCTGGCGAGGCTGGCGAGGGTAGCAAGGCTTGCTGAGATTGGCTCGTTGGTTGCGTGTTTCTGGTTGCTCGCAACTGGTTTTTTCAAACGAATATTTTAAATAATTCGTTGAATTACAGTTACATATCCATTTGG
>CAIJMB010000042.1 GCA_903821715.1 uncultured Flavobacteriales bacterium | reverse complement strand
GTTGTGCTGGTCAGCTTCGCCGCGCGGAAGGCCGGCGCGGAGCTCTTGGTGCAAGAAATTCCGCACCTCAGTGTGCACAAAGGGGGAGCGGGCGACTTTTTCGATTCCTTCGAGGTCGATGACCTCGACCTCATTTTCAAGTGCTTCAAACGTTTCGACGACCTCGGTGGTGACGTCGACTATGCACACGTCCGAAATGGTTCCGACCGAAAGACCCATGCCGCGAAAGCCCTCGCGAAGAACCATGGCGCTGCGTACGAGCTGCTCGTGCACGTCGTCGTCAAACTCCTCGCTGAGACGAATGAGCCACGAGAAGAGCATGGGCTGCTCGTCGAGAAAGGTGCTGAGGCTTTGGCCGTACTCTTCGTCGGACCAACTGCGAACGCGGTCCACCGCAGACATTAGGTAGTTCATTGGGCAGAAATTTGGTCGTGAATCCAGGGGCACACGCGGTAGCGGGCGTCGCCGGTGCGGCGGTGAAGGGCCTCGATGCGATCGCGGACCGTGGTCCAACCCCACTCGCGGCCCCAGGCGATCAGGCCTTTGGGGTAGTTGACGCCTTTGAGCATGGCGGTTTCGACGTCGGACTCGGAACCGATTCCGCGGTACACGGCGTCGGCGGCCTCATTGATCAGCATGGCCACCACCCGGTCGACAATGGCGCGACCAAGGACCTCGTCGCGCGTAGGTTCGGGAAGCGTGGCGCCGCTGCGGTAGTCGTAGAATCCGCGGCCGGACTTGCGGCCGAGCCACCCGGCGTCGAGCAGGCGCTTCTGGCTGAGGCTGGGGCGAAATCGGGGATCGTAGTAGAACTGCTTCCAGACCGTTTCGGTGACGACGTAGTTGACGTCGTGCCCGATGAGGTCCATGAGGGCAAAGGGTCCCATGCGGAATCCGCCCAATTCAGTGAGCGCCCAGTCAATGGTCGCCATGTCGGCCATTTGCTCTTCGAACAGGTGCAGCGCCTCGCCGTAGAACGGCCGCGCGATGCGGTTGACGAGAAACCCGGGGGTGTCCTTGGCCACCACGCCCACTTTACCCCATGCGGCGACCGCGGCCATGCAGGCCTCGACGACCTCGGGGGCGGTTGCGATTCCGGGAACAATCTCAACCAGCGGCATCAATGGAGCCGGGTTAAAAAAGTGCAGCCCCACGACGCGCTCGGGGCGCTTCACGCCGGCGGCAATCGACGATACGCTGAGCGACGAGGTGTTGGTGGCCAATATGCAGTCTTCGCGAACCACATCGTCGAGGGTAGTGAACACTGACCGCTTGGCGTCGAGGTTTTCATAGATGGCCTCAATCACAAGGCTCACGTCGGTTGCCTCACGCAGCACGTAGGCTGCGCTAAGTTGCTGGTTGTATGCGGAACGCTGCGCGTCGCTGATTTTGCCCTTTTCGACGAGCTTGGCCCACACGCCGCGCACGCGGGCAATTCCGTTCTCGAGGGACGCGTCTTGGGTGTCGTACAAAAGGACTTCCCAGCCGGCCTCTACCAGGACTTGGGCGATGCCTCCGCCCATGGCGCCGGCGCCGACGACCATGGCTTTTTGGTTGAAGAATCGGGGACTCATTGGCCGCGGAATTGAGGTTGGCGTTTCTCGAGGAATGCCGCAACGCCCTCAGCAAAGTCGGCGGTGGCTCCCGCGCGGTTTTGCAGGGCGCGCTCAAGCTCCAGTTGTTCGGCAAATCCGTGGAATGCGGTGG
This sequence comes from uncultured Flavobacteriales bacterium, assembly GCA_903821715.1. Lineage (GTDB taxonomy): Bacteria > Bacteroidota > Bacteroidia > Flavobacteriales > Schleiferiaceae > TMED14. The sequence continues at coordinate 11,110 of CAIJMB010000042.1, read as the reverse complement.
CGTTGAGGGCTTCTTTGGTAAGGGCCAGTGCCTCGGTGGGCATTGCGGCGAGCTTTTGGGCCACGGCCATGGCTTCGTCAGCCAAGGTGTCGTCGGCCACGACGCGGTAAATGAGCCCGTGGCGTTCTGCTTCTTCAGCCGAAACACTGTCGGCAAGCATCATCCACGCGCTGGCTTTGGCGAATCCGGCGAGGCGCGGAAGGGTTAAGGTACCGCCCGTATCGGGAATCAGGCCAATCTTGCTGAAGGCCTGAATGAACTTGGCGGACTGTGCAGCCAGGACAACATCGCCCGCAAGTGCGAGGTTGGCGCCGGCTCCAGCTGCGACGCCATTCACGGCAACCACGACGGGCTTGCGTAGGGAGCGCATTTGAAGCACGAGCGGGTTGTAGTGCTCGCTGAGAATGCGGTTAAGGCCAGGGCCTTGAGGATCAATGGCTTCACTCAGATCTTGACCGCTGCAAAATGCTTTGCCTTCGCCAGTTAGGAGCACGGCACGCACCTCGTGGTCGCGGTCGGCTTCAGCGAGGGCCTGCTGTAGCTCGAGTGCCATGCCGCGGTGAAACGCATTGTACACGTCGGGCCTGTTGAGGGCGAGGCGCAGAGTTGCCCCATGAGTGGAGACGCTTAAATACTTATACATACTTTAAAATAGGAAGTAGGTCTTCGCGGAGTTCGAGTTTGATCCGGTAGCGGCGAATTCTGCGGTCTTCTTCGCTAGCTACGCGTTCGATAAACGAAGGTACGCCTAAGAATTGCATGCCCTTTTCTTCAATTTCTTGAAGGATATTGCTTCGGATTTTTCGTTGGTTATCCCATGTTTTGTCTTCGATTGCTAGAATTTGATTCAATTCGTCGGGGGTCACAAGGCTATCGGAGGATTGAAGAAGCAAGTGACGCAGGGCAAGTCGTGCTAAGGGACTAAGAGCTTGAGCGAAGTTGCGCTCAATGGATGGGCGCGACCGTTGATAGCGAAGAATCAGCCCAGTAAGAGCAAGAAATGAGATGAACAGCAGTACGTAAGCCTTCCAATTGGCTTTGACCGAATGCATGGGTCCGGATTCATAAATGGGCCCAATAGCTCTTGGGTTGAGCTGAGCCATAAATTCATCGAAGGTCTGCTCTTCGATTTTGACATGAATATTGGTAAGCGTACTCGCCGTCTGAACCATGACCACTTTGTGCGGGCTAATGAGAATTCCGTTTGTTCCGTTAAATGGATTGGAGTACACATCCAGAAGGGCTTCGCATGCTTGAAGTTCATTCGTAACCATATTGGCGAGGTACAATCGCCCTTCAAATAGGGAAATGTTCGTAGCGTTCCACTGTGCGAATGGGCCGATGTCTGAAAGTTTGGGGCCTCGATTACGTTCTGCGGCCACTCCTAAGCGGGTGTAGGCTCCGTTGTTCAGGTCCATTAGGTACGCCGTGTACGTGGGTTCTGGTCGTGAATTGGGCGCACCATCTTTTACGATACTAGTGATCACCCCATTGTCGTTGGGGCTAAACATGCCATCGGCAAATCCGTCTGGAATGGAAGGCGACATTAGTCGGCGTTCCCATTCTCTAAGCTCGGGGTCATAGTACAGGGCAAGGTCTTGTGTGTTCCAAAACCCAGTCCCCCCTAGGCTCCATAGTCGAGTACCATCAAAGTAACGTTGCGCCCCATTGTTGTATCCCGAGTAGAATGTGCGATCAAGTCGTTCTAATTGGCCGTTGCGGCGCAGGGCATAGACGAGACCAGATCCTCTAAAGTGGATTATTGTAGTGTCAGGTGTCTGAGTAACGGTAGGCGTGGGGTGAAGGAGTGTCCGCATCGGATCTGGCAGCAAAGGAAAGGTGTCCCGCACGACCCACCCCGTATTGTGGAGGCTAGCGATTTGACCTCGGTGGAAGTCTATTTGCTTGATGCTGTCATTGTGAACAAGGTAAGCGATGCCTAAGTCTGGACTATTTTGTTGAATAGTTTGAGCAGTGGCACTCAACCCTAAAAGGCAAAAGATGACCGAGATCTGAGCACATTTCATAGTGTGAATTTACGTGAAATCAATCGTCTCTCACAATTTCTCACGATAAATTGTATGCAAAATCAGTCTTTGCCTCACATTTGTATCCGAAACCAAGCACGGCTTCACACCAAACCACCTAAAACCCTGAGCGTCAATGCTTGGGGTTTTTTCATTTAAAGACGTTCTAGATGCATTTGAACGCTTCAAATGGCTCGAGGCAGTCCAAGCAGCGGTGAAGCGCTTTGCAGGCCGTTGAACCAAACGCAGAGATGCGCTCAGTGTGTATGCTGCGGCAGCGGGGGCAGGCTAGCGGCTTGTGGATGCTGAGCAACGATCGCTTGTCGCTGGTCCGTCGCGGAGGAGGGGCGATTCCGTAGTCTTCAAGCTTGCGCAATCCCTCATCACTAATCCAGTCGGTGGTCCATGGCGGGTCCAGCACGGTACGAATGCGGACGTTTCCGACGCCGACAAGTGCTTCAAGTGCTTCGCGCACGTCGCGCTCAATTCGTTCGGTGGCAGGGCAGCCCGTGTAGGTGGGACTTAGGTCCACCTGGCACAAGCCGTCCTCAAGGCGCACGGAGCGCACGATTCCGAGGTCCATCACCGAAAGAGCGGGTACCTCAGGGTCCGCCACCTGGTGCAGGCAGTGTTCGAGATCAGAAACGCTTACCACGTTGCGTCGGGATAAGCCCGAGGCAAACTCTGCATTTCAGCAAGAAGGAATCCGAGGGATTCGCTGTGGATTCCGGACTTGCCGCGCAACAGTTTGGCATGGCCTTCTGGAAGTTGGAGCTCAGCTTGCTCAAGCACCTCTTGAACGAGGTCGAGCCAAGGGCCGCGAAGACTGGCCACATCGGGTCCCCAGCCGGCTGCATGGGCCGCGCGGTCTACCGAAGAAGGCTCAAAAAGTTCCGAAGTAAACGGCCAGAATTTAGCCAATGAGGCGGTAATGCGTGCGCGGCTTTCGTCAGTTCCGTCGCCGAGGCGTACGACCCATTCGGAGCTGTGCTGGGCATGGTAGGTCGTCTCTTTGATTGCTTTGCGCGCAATGGCAGCGAGTTCGATGTCGCTTGAGTGCTGCAGGGCTTCGAGCTGCAAAAAGTGAAAGGCGTCAAAGTAAAACTGTCGTGCCATGGTGTCACCAAAGTCGCCGTTGGGCTGCTCGACGAGCACGTGGTTGCGGAATTCGCGGTCGCTGCGCCAGTAGGCGATGCGGTCTTCGGTCATGCCGTTGCCAATGCGCTGGGCTGCGAGCTGGTAGTACTGGCGTGCCAGGCCCACGAGGTCAAGGGCCAAGTTGCTCAGCGCGATGTCTTCTTCCAGAATGGGTCCGTGGCCGCACCACTCACTGAGGCGGTGACCCAAGATGAGGGCGTCGTCGCCGAGGTGCAGCAGGTACTGCACCGACGCATCACATGTGTCCCACTTCATCCGGAATCTCGTAGAAGGTGGGGTGGCGGTACACTTTGTCGTCTGAAGGCGCGAAGAGCACCTCTTTTTCATCGGGAGCAGATGCTACAATCGCGCTTGACGGCACGACCCAAATGCTGGTTCCTTCGCTGCGGCGCGTGTAGACGTCGCGGGCGTTTTTCAGCGCCATTTCGGCGTCGGGCGCGTGAAGGCTACCTGAATGCTTGTGCGAAAGCCCGTTTTTGGAACGAACAAAAACTTCCCAAAGGGGCCATTGGTCGGGCGTACTCATGCTGCGGATGCTTTAGCAGTAGGGGCGGTTGCGGCACGACGGGCAGCTTGTTTAGCGGCATAGGCAGTCGCGGCCTCGCGAACCCACGTGCCCTCTGCGTGAGCTGAACGCCGGGCCTCGAGGCGCTCGGTGTTGCAGGGGCCGTTGCCCGCAACTACGGCAAAAAACTCAGCCCAGTCGATGGGGCCAAAATCGTAGTGGCCGCGCTCTTCGTTCCATTTGAGGTCGGGATCGGGCAGCGTCAAGCCCAGAAACTCGGCTTGTGGAACCGTCTTATCTACAAATTCTTGGCGCAGCTCGTCGTTCGACTTGCGCTTGATGCGCCATGCCATGCTTTGGGCTGAATTGGGGCTCTGGTCGTCGCTTGGTCCAAACATCATTAGCGATGGCCACCACCAGCGGTTGAGGGCGTCTTGGGCCATGGCTTTTTGCTCCTTGGTTCCGCGCGCCAAATGCATCATGATTTCGTAGCCCTGGCGCTGGTGAAAGCTCTCCTCTTTGCAGATGCGAACCATGGCACGGCTGTAGGGGCCGTACGAAGTCCGGCATAGCATCACTTGGTTTTGAATCGCGGCTCCGTCAACCAACCAACCCACAGCGCCCATGTCGGCCCAAGTGAGGGTCGGGTAGTTGAAAATGCTCGAATACTTCGCCTTACCCGTGTGGAGGTCGTCGATCATCTGGTCGCGCGACGTTCCGAGCGTCTCCGCAGACGAGTAGAGGTAGAGGCCGTGGCCGGCTTCATCTTGAACCTTGGCAAGCAAAATGAGCTTGGCGCGGAGCGAGGGAGCTCGCGTGATCCAGTTCGCCTCAGGAAGCATTCCAACAATCTCAGAGTGAGCATGTTGGCTGATCTGTCGCACAAGCGTCTTGCGGTAGGCGTCGGGCATCCAATCCTTGGGCTCCACCTTATTTTCGGCAGAAACGTAGTCGAGGAAGCGGGCTTCCATGTCAATACTCGGGGCCATGGTACGGAATCAAGGGGTTAATTCTGCTGCAAATTACTGCCAGTAGAACAAAAAGTAGCTGCCGCTGGTTCGCATTGGACGCCTAGATTTGTACACAACTATGTTTTCCTGGTTTAAAAAATCCCCTTCCAACGCTTCGGCCGAGGGACTGTTGGCCACTAAGGCTGATCAAAAAGGCGCCAAGGCGCAATTTCAACCCCTAACCGTGCGCGAGGTGCGCCGTGAAACGTCCGACAGCGTGTCGGTCGCGTTTGACGTGCCTTCGGGCGGAAGCTTTCGCTTCATCCCCGGTCAGTACCTCACCTTGCGCACCAAAATTGGCGGAACCGAAGTTCGCCGATCCTATTCGCTGTGCTCGAGCCCGTTGAGTGGCGAGTTGCGCGTGGCCATCAAGCAGGTCGAGGGCGGAATTTTTTCGACCTGGGCGAACACCGAGCTCAAGTCGGGCGACGTATTGGACGCCATGCCCCCGATGGGCAACTTCATTCTTGAAACCGACCCGAGCGCACGCCGCCGCTACGTCGGATTCGCGGCCGGATCTGGCATTACCCCCGTTCTTTCCATTCTCAAAACCGCGCTTGAACGGGAGCCGCAGTCTGAATTTGTGCTTTTTTACGGAAACCGCAAAACAGCGAGCATCCTCTTTAAAAACGAACTCGAAGACCTCAAGGACCGCTACCTCGGACGCCTCGAGGTGCATCACGTGCTCAGCCGCGAAGACCAAGGCAGCGACGCCCTTTTTGGACGCCTCGACGCCGACCGCATTCGCTACTTCGCCGAGCACATCCCCACGGTGACCAAGGCGGACGGATACTACCTGTGTGGACCCGAGCCCATGATCCACGCTGCCAGCGACGTGCTCAAGGCAGCGGGCGTAGCTCCAGAAAAAATTCACTTTGAGCTGTTTACGGCTGGAGCGGCGCCGGCCGCCGCCGCGAAGGCTACTGCAGACAAGGGTTCCGCCACAGGTGACGCCTATGTTACCGTCGTACTCGACGGTGAAGAGACGCACTTCACCCAGTCGTCCAAAGAATTTGTGCTCGATGCGGCACTCGATGCCGGAGCCGACGTGCCCTACGCCTGCAAAGGCGCGGTATGCTGCACTTGCCGCGCGAAGGTCCTCGAGGGCAAGGTCGAAATGGCGATGAACTACTCGCTGACCGACGACGAGGTGGCCGACGGCTACGTTCTGACCTGCCAGGCGATGCCGCGCAGCGAGCGGGTGGTCGTGAGCTACGACGCGTAAACGCGCTTCTGGCTGCTAGTTACTGGTTTTCCGCATTTGAATGTGCGGAATTCCGTCCTCGTCGTAGACGTCGCCCTCGGGCTGAAACCCAAATTCAGTGTAAAACCGAAGTAGGTAGTGCTGGGCGCTGATGACCACGTCGTCGCCCGGGAACAGCTGCTGGGCTTGGTGAATGGCGCGGTGCATGAGTTCGCGGCCGAGTCCGGTTCCGCGCACCGATGACGCGGTGGCCACCCGTCCGATGCTGGGTTCGGCGTACGAGGTTCCGGGCGGAACCACCCGAGCAACCGCCACCACTTCACCCTGCTCGTCCTCGGCCCAGAGGTGGTGAGACACGCGGTCCTTGGCGTCGGGGTCAGCGTACGCGCAGTTCTGCTCGACCACAAAGACGTCGGCCCGCAGCGCGAGGATGCGGTGCAGCGCGTCGGCTGAGAGCTCTGAAAAGGGGGCAAACTGCCACGAAAAGCGTGCGGACATGGTGGGTTCAAGTTCGTACTTTTACCTCAATAATTCCCACGCCATGATGCTCAAGCTCATTCAAGACTTTCCACAGCATATTGCTGATTCACTGAACATTGCTGAAGGTGTTGCCAAGGTTTGGCAGCCTTTGCCACGCCCTGTGTACCAGGTGGTGATCACGGGCCTTGGCGGAAGCGGCATTGGTGGAACCATAGCCGCAGACCTCTGCGCGGGCACGGCGACGGTCCCTGTGGTGGTGAATAAGGGCTATTCGCTTCCGAACTGGGTAGGCCCGAACACCCTCGTGGTCGCCTGCAGTTACAGCGGCAATACTGAAGAGACGCTTACGGCCCTTGACCAGGCGGTGGCGGCCGGATGCATGGTTTCGGCGATCACCAGCGGAGGCGAACTCAAGCGCCGCGCCGAGCAGCACGGCTGGAATACGAGCGTGGTTCCCGGCGGAAACCCGCCGCGCTCAATGTTCGGCTATGCGCTGATTCAGATTTTGGCTCACTTGGATTTGGCGGGAGCTGGCGCTCCGGCCCAGTGGCAGAAGCAGGCAGCCCAAGCGGTTGAGGACTTGATTGCTCGTCGCGGCGAACACCTTCGCGAAGCCGAGGCCATCGCCGACACGCTCGAGGGCACGGCGGTCGCCGTCTACGCGGCGAGCGGAATGGCCGGGGTTGCCACGCGCTGGCGCCAGCAGCTCAATGAAAACAGCAAAATGCCGGGTTGGGACGCCGAGGTTCCCGAGATGAACCACAACGAAATGGTCGGCTGGGCCGGCGGCGGATCGCGCTACAGTGCGGTCTTCTTGCATTCCGCCTTTGATGCGCCACGCAACCGAATGCGCATGGAGCTCAATGCCCCCGCCATCCGCGCCCACGCAACCCATGTGGCCGAGCTTCACGCCTACGGAGCCTCACCTCTGGAGCAGGCCCTCGACCTCGTAGCCCTCGGCGACTGGGTCAGCTACGTGCTCAGCGTGCGCAACTCCGTGGACATTATGGACATCAAGGTCATCGACGACCTCAAAGACGCATTGGGCAAGGCATGAGCCGCCGCTCCGTTCGCTTTACCGAGCTCGGCAACTGGACGTACCAGCGCGCCTGGGACTTCCAGGAGTCCATCTTTACCGAAGTCGTCGACCGCAAGTCGGCAAACCGCAAACTCCCTGAAGAAGAGCGTATTGCGACCCACGACACCCTGCTGTTTGTCGAGCACCCGCATGTCTACACGTTGGGCAAAAGCGGCGACTTCGGCAACCTGCTGGCCGACGACGAGCGCCTCAAATCCATCGGAGCCGAGTTCTACCGCACCAACCGCGGCGGCGACATCACATACCACGGTCCCGGCCAACTCGTGGGCTACCCCATTCTCGACCTGGACGAGCACTTCACCGACATTCACCGCTACCTGCGCACCCTCGAAGAGGTCATTATTGCCACCCTCGCTGACTATGGCTTGAGCGGCGACCGCAGCCCGGGCGAAACGGGCGTGTGGCTTGACGTCGGAACCCCATTTGCCCGCAAAATCTGCGCGATGGGCGTGCGCGCTTCGCGCTGGGTGACCATGCACGGCTGGGCCTTCAACCTCAACACCGACTTGCGCTATTTCGAGTACATTATTCCCTGCGGAATCAAGGACAAAGCCGTCACTTCGCTCCAGCGCGAGCTCGGTCGCCCCATCGACGAGGATGAAGTCAAGGCCCGCGTGGCCGGCCACTTTGCCCGACTTTTTGAGGTGGACTTGGTGGTGACGCCTGTCGACCGTTTGCTTGGGGCATAGATTCTCCTAACTTGCGGCACATGAAGAAAACCCTTTTAGCCCTTGGCGGGCTTGGTCTTGTCCTGACCGCCGTCTACTTTTCGTGGTACGGATACCTGTTCAACGGGATCTATGCAACCTACCTTCAAGGTCGGACCACCTCAGATCCCTTTGATGCGAGCCTATTTGAGGTTGAGCCTGTGCGCGCCGCATCCAGTCCTGTTGCTTGGGCGGTTGCTTTAGATCAGAAATGGGCCCCTAGCGAGCCCACGGCTGCACTCCTCACGTCAAGCCAGACAGGGGCTTTGTTGGTTTTCGAATCCGACACGCTTCGCCACGAAGCCTATTTTAATGACTTTACGGATTCTTCTCGCGTGAATTCGTTCTCTATGGCCAAGTCCATCGTCACGATGCTCGTGCAGCTTGCCGTTCAAGAGGGCAAGATTCCGAGCTGGGAGGCCAAGGCCAAGACCTACATACCCGGACTTCACGGGCCCGGGGCCGAGCGGCTGACCCTGCGCGACTTGAGCGCGATGCACGCTGACTTGGACTGGACCGAGAACTACTACGATCCGTTCGGGCAGACCGCGAAGCTGTACTACGGCGACGACCAAATGGACTTGATTCTCGAATCTGAGGTTGGCGATTCGGCCGGCTTGCGCTACGAGTACCAGTCTGCAGCAACGACGCTCTTGAGCGTGTGCCTCGAGAAGGCGGTGGGCGAATCGCTCCCGGCGTATGCGTCGCGCAAGCTGTGGGTTCCGCTGGGTGCGGAATCGGACGCTTCGTGGCACGTCGATGGCCAAGGCGAAGCCTTGGCATTTTGCTGCTTTAATTCGACAGCCCGGGACTATGCACGACTCGGACATTTGCTGGTCCACGACGGTCGCTGGAACGGTCAGCCGCTGCTCGACAGCGCATGGGTTTCGTTGGCTACGGCCCCAAAGACCGCGAGCTTCTATGGCCAGAGTTTTTGGCTCGGCGAGTCTGCCGATCCTACCGGTCAGGCCCCTGCACGTCGCTACGTTGCGCTTCGCGGCCACTTGGGTCAGTGGATCATTGCGTTTCCGGAGACGGGACGCGTCGTGGTGCGCCTCGGCCGCACCGAAGGCGAACGTCCTAAAGGGTCATGGGAACCCGTTCCTTTTCGCGCCCTTGCTGATGAATATGCTTGGAAATGAGTGAATTGCACGGGGCGGGTCTCAAGGTAGCCACCGCGGATCGGGCCCTGCTTCACGGTCTCGATCTCGACCTTTATCCCGGCCAGTGCGTGGCCCTCGTGGGGGAGTCCGGCTCGGGCAAGTCGTTGACGGCACTTACCCTAATGGGCCTGCTGCCCAAGGGATTAACTGCGACTTGGGCGACGCTTGCGGACGGAATGCCCCGCAAAGCCATGGTCTTTCAAGAGCCAATGTCGGCCCTCAATCCGACGATGCGCATCGGGCGCCAGGTCGCGGAGGCCGCCGAATCCGCATTGGGGCTCAAGCCCGAGGCGGCACGTAAACGCGCACTCGAGGAGCTGCGTCGGGTGCAGGTTCCGCAGCCCGAATCCGCGATGAAAAAATACCCCCACCAGATGTCAGGTGGGCAGCGTCAGCGCGTGATGATCGCCATGGCGATGGCCATGGACCCCGAGCTCTTGATTTGCGACGAGCCCACGACCGCCCTCGACCATTCGGTGGCGTTCGAAATCCTCGATCTACTGCGCGACCTGCAGCGCGAGCGCGGAATGGCGATGCTCTTCATCAGCCACGACTGGGACGCTGTCGCCCACGTCGCCGACCACGTGATCGTGCTGTGCCAGGGCGAAGTGGTTGAGTCGGGCCCCCTCGCCGAGGTGATGAATCACCCCCAGCAGCCGTACACTCAGGGGTTGCTTGCTTCGCGTCCGCCCGAGCACGGCAAGCCAGTGCGCTTGCCGACGGTTCAGGATTTTTTGGATGGAGTTGCGCCCGAGACGACCGAGCGCTCGGTTTTTGAGGGCGGAACCGAGATTTTGTCGGTCCGCGGTCTGCGCAAGTCGTTCAAAGGCACGGCCATTCTGCACGATGTCGATTTTGTGGTTCACGAGGGCGAAACCTTGGGGTTGGTCGGAGCCTCCGGTTCTGGAAAGTCAACGATCGCCCGTTGTCTTGTGGGCCTCGAGCAGCCCGACGGAGGCGAAATTACCTACCGCGGGGCGCGGATCGACCAGCTTTCACGCGGGCAGCGCCGAGCCTACGCCCGCGAGATCCAGTACATTTTTCAGGATCCGTTTTCAAGCCTTCCGCCCCGAATGCGCGTGGGCGACTTACTCGAAGAGCCGCTTCGCGTGCACGGCCTTGCAGGGGACTCCGCCGGTCGCCTAGCCCGGGTGGCTGAACTGCTCGCAGCCGTGGGCCTCTCGCCAGATTCAGCTCTGAAGTACCCCCACGAATTTTCGGGTGGCCAGCGCCAACGGATCGGAATCGCCCGCGCCCTTGCCCTCGAACCCAAGCTCCTCATCTGCGACGAGTCCGTCGCAGCCCTCGACGTCAGCGTTCAGGCCCAAGTCTTGAACCTATTGAACGACCTCAAGGATCGCTTTCGCTTTAGCTACCTGTTCATCAGCCACGACGCACGCGTGGTGCGCTACATGAGTGATCGGACGATGGTTCTTTAGCAAGGGTAGCAAGGTTGGTTCGTTGGCTTTTTGCGCTTCGGGCCTCCGACCCTGCGCGCTGGGGCCCCTTCGGGGCTAGGGCCCTTCGGGTCGTTTCTTGTTCCTTGCTTCTAGGGTGCGAGAGAAAAAGAAAAATCCGGTTAGTACCGAATGCCTAACGCCGCTTCGCGGCTTCGCCGCAACAAGTAGCTAGTTACCAGTCACTTGCGAGCCAACGCACCAACGAGCCAGCCTTGCTACCCTTGCTAGACGGTCATTTCAGGAATTTCGCCCTCGACCACCAGGCGGCCGGCGGTTTTGGCGATGATTTCGTCGACG